>JALSNF010000063.1 GCA_026987115.1 Desulfurobacteriaceae bacterium | reverse complement strand
GTTCCCGTTGACGATTACGGAAGGTTTAATAGTGAGGCTCCTTCCTGGCTGGAGGGAGTGAAGATATGGGAGGCAAATAAGTTAATAACCCAAAAGCTAAAAGAGACGGGAAGTCTCCTTTACGAAGGGGAAATAGTTCACTCCTATCCCCACTGCTGGAGGTGTAAGGGCAAGGTAATCTTCAGGGCAACTCCCCAGTGGTTTATAGCCCTTGACAAAGGCTCTCCTACCTTAAGGGAAACTGCCCTTAAAGAGATTGATTCTGTTAAGTGGATTCCCAAGTGGGGAAGGACGAGAATAAGGAACATGGTTGAGTCAAGGCCTGATTGGTGCATATCAAGGCAGAGGATATGGGGAGTTCCCATAGTCGCCTTTTACTGTAAAAAGTGCGGAGAGGTTGTCTTTAGCAGGGAGATTGCAGATAGGGTAGCCCACATATTTGAAAAGGAGTCTGCCGACGCTTGGTATAAGAAAGAGGCAAAAGAGCTCCTTCCCGAAGGCTTTAAGTGTCCCAAGTGTGGAGGTGAAGAGTTTGAAAAGGAAACGGACATACTTGACGTCTGGTTTGACTCTGGCTCTTCCCACGCTGCCGTTTTGGAAAGGAGAGAGGAGCTCTGTTGGCCTGCCGACCTCTACCTTGAAGGTTCAGACCAACATAGGGGCTGGTTTCAGGCAAGCCTTCTAGAATCCTGCGGAACTAGGGGGAGGGCTCCCTACAAGGCCGTTCTTACCCACGGTTTTACTTTAGACGAAAAAGGCTACAAAATGAGTAAGTCCTTGGGGAACGTAATCTCCCCCAACGACATAGTTAAGCAGTTTGGAGCAGACATACTCAGGCTTTGGGTTGCAAGTGAAAACTTTACAGAGGATGTTAAGATTTCAAAGAACATCTTAAAGGGAGTTAGCGACGCTTACAGGAAGATAAGGAACACTATAAGGTTTATGATAGGAAACCTTTATGACTTTGACCCGAAAGAGGCCTTAACCTACCAAGAGCTCTACGAGATAGACAAGTGGGCCCTTAACAGGTTTTACCTCCTTGCAAAAGGGATAGTTGAGGACTACGAAAACTTTAGGTTTAACAGGATTTACAGGAAAATTTACGAGTACTGTGCAACAGAGCTTAGCTCCGTTTACCTTGACATAAGTAAAGACTCACTCTACTGTGAAGCTCCCAACTCTAAAAGGAGAAGGAGTTCCCAAACTGTAATTTACAGAATCCTTTACGGACTCTTAACTTTAATTGCTCCAATACTCTCCTTTACTGCCGAAGAGGCCTACTCTTACCTTCCCGGAAGAGAAAAAGAGTCTGTTTTCCTTGAGGAGTTCCCTCCCTTGTGTGAGGAGATTGATAAAGAGCTCTTAGATAGGTGGGATAAGCTTATAAAAGTAAAGGGAGTTGTGAATAAAGCTCTTGAGAAGGCAAGGAGTGAAGGCCTTGTAAGCCACTCTTTAGAGGCTTCGGTTAGCCTTTACGCAGAGGGAGAGTTATTTAAGCTTCTAAAAAGTTATGAAAAGGAGCTCCCCTTCGTCTTCATAACCTCTAAGACAGAAGTTCTACCTTTAAGCGCAGCTCCCGAAACTGCTACTTCAGACGAAGAGATTGAAAACCTTAAAGTGCTGGTTGAAAGGGTTTCAGGTAGTAAGTGTCCCAGGTGCTGGATTTATGTTGACGAGCTTGTAGGTGGAGTTTGCCCGAGGTGCGCTAAGGTTTTAAAGGAACTTGAAGGAGAGAAGTAGTTGTACAGGATAAAGGAGCTCCCAGAGTCTGACAGGCCGAGGGAAAAACTCCTAAAAGTTGGGGCCGAAAACCTTACAGACTCAGAGCTCCTTGCCATCTTAATAAGGACGGGAACCAACGGTAAAAGTGCTTTGACGATTGCAAGGGAGCTCCTAAAAACTTTCGGGAGCTTAAAAGGAATAGCTCAAGCTCCCTTGAGGGAGCTTATCTCCTTTAAAGGTCTCGGTAAGGCGAAGGCCATAACTTTAATTGCCTCTTTTGAAATTGGAAGAAGAGTAAAAAGGGAACCTCCTCCGGAAAAAATCCTTTCCCCTCAAGATGCTTATAGGCTAATAAGACCTATGGTTGAAACCCTTAAAGTTGAGGAACTCGGCATTATAACCTTAAACTCCTCCGGCTCTGTAATAGGGACTTATAGGATAGCAAGAGGAGGGACAACTCAAGTGTCGGTAAAGGTTAAAGAGATTTTGGCTCCTGCCGTTAAAGACCTTGCGGAGGGTCTGATACTCTTTCACAACCACCCTTCTGGAGACCTTAGTCCCAGTTCTGAAGACATTGAGCTTACCAAAAGTGTAAGTAGGGCTGCAGAGCTTTTAGGATTGGAACTCCTTGACCACCTCATAGTTTCCGAAGAAGGTTTCCTTAGCTTAAAGGGAGAGGGCTTTGTTTAAAAGGGAGCTCCTTGAAAACTTTAAGAATAAGAGGATTTTAGTAATAGGCGACTTTATGCTTGACGAATACATAGAAGGTAAAGTTGAGAGGATATCCCCTGAAGCTCCCGTTCCCGTAGTTGATGCCAAGGGAGTAAAGGTAAGGCCGGGGGGAGCTGCAAACGTAGTTGCAAATGTCCTCTCTCTGGGAGCAAAGGCTACGGCTTTGGGGGTTATAGGGGAAGACAGAGAAGGAGAAGTCCTGAAAACACTTTTAAAAGAGCTGGGGGCAGATGTTAGCGGCCTCTTTGTAGAGCCTTCAAGACCTACAACTAGGAAGACAAGAGTAATAGCTAACTCTCAACAACTTTTAAGGATTGACTGGGAGTGTAGAGAAGAGATACCGGAGAAAGTAAAGAAGGTGCTAAAAGACTTCTTCCTTTCCTCCTTTTCCGATTATGACGGGATAATAATTTCGGACTACGGTAAAGGCGTTATAACAAAGGAGCTCTTTAAAATTACAAAGTTAGTAAAAGAGAAAGTTCCTGTTATGCTGGACCCAAAAGAGAAGAACTTTTCCATCTACAAAGATATCACTTCTATGACCCCCAATGTTAAAGAAACATATCAAGACATAGGCATTCTGGTTGAAACTGACAGGGAAGCAGAAGAGGCAGGCCGCCTGCTTATAAAGAAGCACCGCCTTGACTTTGCGGTTATTACAAGGAGCGAAAAGGGCATTTCAATAATAACCAAAGAGGGAGCTAAACACATTCCCACCAGAGCAAAACAGGTTTACGACGTGACCGGAGCGGGTGATACGGTTATAAGCGTTTTTACCCTTGCGCTTGTAAGTGGAGCTCCCCCCTTTGTGGCTGCCGAAGTTGCAAACTTAGCGGCTGGTATAGTTGTAGGTAAAGTGGGAACGGCAACTACGACAGTAGAGGAGATATGGGAGGCAGCTAAAGTTGCTCTGTAAAGTATGCAGATCTAAGGGAAAAAGGAAAAAGGCCGTAATCTACCTTCGCCACCACAGGTTAGCTCTCTGTAAAGAGCACTTTATTGAGTGGTTTGAAAGGCAGGTAGAGAGAACGGTAAAGAAGTTTAAGATGTTTACGAGGAAAGAGAAGGTATTGGTTGCCGTTTCCGGAGGGAAAGACAGCCTTTCTCTATGGTTTGCCTTAAACAAGCTGGGCTACGAGACTTACGGTCTTCACATTAGCTTAGGTATAGAGGGTTGGGACTACTCTAAAGAGTCTTTAAGGGTGTGTAGGGAGTTTTCAGGTAGGTTGGGAAGGCCTTTAATAGTTGTTAACCTTAAAGAAGAGTTTGGTTATACGGTGGAAGAGATAGCAAAAGGCTCTGGAAGGAGAGACGTCTGCTCCGTTTGCGGCACTTTTAAGAGGTATTTAATGAACAAAGTTGCGAAGGAAGAAGGCTTTAAGGTAGTTGCTACAGGCCACAACCTTGATGACGAGTCGGCCCTTTTACTGTCAAACACTATCAGGTGGGAATTAGGCTACTTGGGAAGGCAGTCTCCGGTGTTGCCTGAAGAGGGAGGTTTCGTTAAGAAAGTTAAGCCTTTCTGCTTTTTAACAGAAAAAGAAACTGTAAGCTATGCGATAGTTAATGAAATAGAGTATATGGAAAAGGGCTGTCCCAACGCAAAAGAGGCAACCTCCGCTCACTTTAAAAGGGCTCTAGCTTACCTTGAGCACAAGATGCCCGGAACCAAGCTCCGCTTTTACAAAGAGTTCCTTAAAAGGGCAAGGCCCGTATTTGAAAAAGAGGTTAAGGAAGGGTTGGAGCTTAACGAGTGTGAGGTCTGCGGTATGCCCACTACCTCACCTGTCTGTTCTGTGTGTAGAATGCTACAGAGGTTAAAGGAATGTTAAGAGTTGGGAAAATAGAGTACTTAAATACTGTTCCCGTCTATTACGGCTTTTTAAGCAATAGGGTTGACAGTAAAGGTATTGAGTTTATAGATGACGTCCCTTCTGAGCTTAACAGGCTTTTAAGGGAGGGTTTACTTGACGTTTCAGTGATTTCTTCATACGAGTACATAGAAAACCAGGATAAGTACCTACTATTTCCTGACTTTTCAATCTCTGCCAAGGGAAGAGTTATGAGCGTTCTCTTCCTCTCTACAGTTCCTATTCATCAGCTCCACAGGAAAGATGTGTGGATTACTAGAAGCTCCATGACCTCAAGGGAGCTCTTAAAGTACCTCCTGCGGGAAGTTTACGGGGTTGAGCCCAACTTTCACTACTACTCCCTTAAAGAGGACGGATTGCCCCTAAATCCCAAAGCTGTCTTAGCAATAGGGGATGATGCCTTAAAACTTCTCAATACGAAACGCTTTCCTTTTATTTATGACCTTGCCGAAGAGTGGTTTAACCTTACCGCTCTTCCCTTTGTGTTTGCCCTGTGGGCCGTTAACAGGGAAAGCTTTAAAGGAAAGGAAAAAGAGATAAAGGAGTTTTACGGGAAGTTGAAACTCTCTCGGGAAGTTGGAGAGTCCTCCTTTGAAGAGATATGCAAAGTATATTCAAAGCCCCTTGGAATAAAGGAGAAGATGTGCCTTAAGTACTTAAAGAGCTTAAACTTCCACTTAAGGGATGAAGAGGAAAAGGCTTTAAAAGAGTTCGCTTTAAGGCTTGGAAAGGAGTTAAGGCTTAAGTTTATTTAACGCTTCTTTAATCTCTCTTTCCTCCTCAGGGCTTTCTCCGTAGGATGAGAGTATCTCTACCAGCTTACCAAAACCTCCTCCCTCTTTTCTGCACTTCTCTACTGCTTCTTCCAAGATTGAGCTTGCCATTATTCCAAATTTCTCGGCTAATATCTTGAGGATTTCCTCTTCTGTCTCAGTGTTTAAACTAAATGGGGCTTCTTTTCTTGAGATTTTCCCAATTAAAGACGAGAGTTTCTCCTTAACTATAGGCTTTAGCTCGTCGTCCAAATCTGAGACTATTATGTTTAATAGCTCTTTGTAAGAGCTGGCCTCTCTTATTGCTTCTTCAAGTGTAAGGGCAGTTGCTATACCGAAAAAGGGGGAGAGCTCCCTTAAAAACTCCTCAAAGAGCTCTTCTGGAATCTCAACTTTAGCCTTCTCCTCCCTTTTCTTTACCCTTCCTGTTAGCTTGCCCACTATTAAGTTGTGGAACTTTTCAACTTCTCTGTCTATTTCCTCTTCGTTTTCCGTTTCTATTTCTCTTTCAAACCTTTTGACAGATTGTCCGTCCTTAAAAATGTTTGTTACAATTTTTCTGGAGCTCTTATAGTACTCTGTCTGAATGTGGTAAGTGCTTCTTCCTGCTTTGATGTTCTGGTTTATAGACTTTCCCATCTTGACTCCGTTTTATTTTATAGTTCTCTTTGTAGTAGGGAAGTGTTAGAATTATACAATAGACAAAGAATGCCAGAGGTTAATATGGAGCTGAGGGGCCAGTTTAAGTCCTATGCTGAAATTCTTGACCTCTTCCAGATAATATCTATGGGGAGGAAGTCGGGAGAGGTAAACTTAAAAAACGATGCAGGAGACGGCGTAATTCTGACTTTTAAGGAGGGGAAGATAATAGACTTCTTTAGCTCTGTCCCTGTTTTAATAGAGTTGAAAGACAGAGTTTTAAGAAATGAGCTCCCTCTAGAAGAAGCCCTTAACTTCTTACTCCACTTCGTCTCGTGGTGGGAAGAGGGGAGCTTTCGCTTTATTGAAAAGCCAATTGAGGTAGAAGGGATAGGTTCTGCCGACCCTTTAAACCTTATGATGAACTTCACTAAGGAGGAGGATGAGACTCCCGAAAAGATTAAATCTATCCTAAAAGAGAATAAAGTCTTCTCCCTTTCTGAAAGTGCGAAACTCCCTATTACTATAGATGAAGACTCTTGGAAGTTCTTAGTTTCGGTATGTGAAAGGGTTCCTATTTGGGATATCCTCTTTAGGAAATGTGTTTCCTACAGTAAAGGAATTCAAGTTCTCTCTAAGCTTTTAGAAGCTAGTCTTATAGAAGAAGTAGAGAAGACGGTGGAAGTCGCTAGTAGGGAAAGAGTTGAAGTTCAAAAGAGAGAAAGCTTTGTCCCTCAAGAGAGGATAGATAAAGCTAGGTTAGTTTTAGTAGAAACTATGGGTCCTATGGGAGAGTTCTTGATAGAGGATACTCTTGAAGAGATGGGGTTAAATGAGCTCCCTTTAAGTATGGTTGACAAGTTCATTAATCAGCTTTTAGAGAAAGTTCCCGATTCCTGCTTAATTGACGGTGAAAAGTGCAGAGATAGACTCAAGGAGAACTTAGAGGAAATATTAAAGGAGGGACCAAATGAACCTTAAAAACCTTAGTATTACCCAAAAGGTATTGTTGGTATTCTTAATAGTAGTTATCCTTGCAACTTTCTCTTTTGTTCACCTTCTTCAAAGAACCTACAATAGTGCTCTAATTAATCAAGGTAGGAGCATAGCTCAGGAAATCTTAATATTTAGAAAATGGGCTGCAAGTTTTGGAGGCGTTTGGACAAAGGATAAGTACACTCCAGACGTTGGATACCTAATGGAAATTAGCGCTCCTTCAGGAGAGTTGAAAGCTTACGGTAGTGGTGAAAGTCTTGGAAGTTTAGGGGAGTTTCACATTTACCTTCACAACCCTGCGCTTGCTACCAGAGAGCTTTCTCTACTTTCTAACGTTAATTACGGGTGGAGCTTTAGGGCAGTTTCAGATAGGTACATGGCTCCGTCAGACAAGCCAGATTCTTGGGAAAAGAGAGCAATAGAGGAGATAAAAAAGAAATGGAAAAGAGGAATGACCGAATACTGGGGATGGGACGGGAATAAGTTTAGGTTTGCAAAGGCGATAGTTGTAAAGAAGGCCTGCCTTAAGTGCCACGGAACTAAAGACGAAATAGACCCTGTTCTCTATAAGGCAATGGTTGCAAAGTACGGTGAGGAGGCCGTAAAGAGGGCAACAGGCTATAAGGAGGGTGATTTAAGGGGAATAATAAGCGTTACTATCCTTCCGCCAAGCGTAATATCAACTGCTGCTGGTCTTATTGACTTCTGGAACATTGGAGCTCTAATCCTTGCCTTCTTAATCTTCTGGTACTTTGCTCAAAACGAGATAATTAAGCCTATTGAAAAGCTCACAAAGGCGGCCCACGACATCAGCTTAGGTAAACTTGACATAGACTTAGGAGTTAGAGGGCTTAAGGAAGATGAGACTAAAGACGAGATAACAAAACTTGCAATTGCTATAGACAGGCTCAGAGCTAGTATCCAGATAGCAATGGAAAGGTTGAGGAAGAAGCGTTAAAATACTAAGAGTTCTAACTTTCCCGAGGCCGCCTTAAGGCGGCCTTTTTGTTTGGAGGTTTCATGCTTCCTTTCTGGAAAGAGCGTTTAGAGTTAATAAAAATTGCCAAAGTTGCTTTTGAACTCGGCCTAACTGATAGCCACGGAGGCAACCTTTCCTGCAGGGTTGGAGACTACATAGTCATAAAGCGTTCAGGGAAGAGTTTTGCCCTTTTAAGGCCGGAAGACTTCGTTATAACTACTACGGATGAGAACTCAAACCTTGATAAGTACGCCTCCCTTGAGTTAATTGTCCACAGGTCTATTTACAAAGAGTTGAGGGGAGTTAACGCGGTTCTTCACGCTCACTCTCCCTTTACCGTTGCCTGCTCTTTAGTTTACGATGAGATAAAACCCCTTGACTCTGAAAGTTCCCTTCTCTTTGGTGGAAAGGTTCCCGTTCTCTCTGCTAAAGAGGTGGTATCTTCCAAAGAGGTGGCAGAGAAGATACCTTCCTTACTTAAGGAATGTCCCGTTTGCGTAGTTAAAGGGCACGGGCCTTTTGCAGTTGGAGAGAACATAGAAGAAGCGTTAAAGTACCTCTCAGCTTTGGAAAACTCCTGTAAAATCTTAACTTATCACTCCCTTTTAAGGAGATGAGAGGTTGGACTTTAAGAAGGTATGCGTTGTAGGTTTAGGCCTTATAGGGGGCTCCTTTGCCTTAAACTTAAAGCAGAAGGGCTTTTCTGGGGAAGTAGTAGCTGTTGATGTTAACCCTGAAGCGGTTAAAAAGGGTATAGAGCTTGGAATAGTTGACAGAGGAGGGACCGATTACTCCTTTGTGAAAGGGTGCGACTTAGTGATAATAGCCACTCCCGTTGGTGTTTATAGAGAGGTTATAGAAAAGATTACTCCGTTCCTTTCTAAAGGAGCGATAGTTTCAGATCTTGGAAGCGTTAAAGGGGAGCTTGTTTATACCTGTGAAAGGCTCCTTAAGGGGAGAGCTCCCTTCGTTGGAGGCCACCCCATAGCCGGAACCGAGAAGTCGGGAGTTGAAAACTCTGTAGAGAACCTATTTGAGGGGGCAAAGTTCATAATTACTCCAACTGAGAACAGCGACAAGGAAGCCCTTGAAAAGATAAAAAAGCTGTGGGAGTCTCTAGGTTCGGAAGTTATTGAGATGGACCCTTACCATCACGATAGGGTATTTGCCGCCGTTAGCCACCTACCCCACGTTGTTGCCTACTCAATAGTAAGTGCAATTGGGGAGCTCTCTAAAGAGGTGGGGGAGAACCTTTTTGAGTTTACGGGAGGAGGCTTTAGGGACTTTACCAGAATTGCTATGAGCGACCCTGTAATGTGGAGGGACATCTGTATTGCCAATAAAGATAACCTGTTGTTCTCAATAAAAAGGTTTAAAGAGGCCCTTGAAAAGCTTGAGGAGCTCATAGAGAGAGAGGACAGGGAAGGTCTTAAGGTCTTTTTTGAGAAGGCAAGGGAGAAGCGGAGTTTAGTAAAGTAGGAGGCCCTTTGGAGAAAGTAGTTGTAGGTATAACGGGAGCTAGCGGTTCCATTTACGGTAAAAGGATAGTTGAGGTCCTCGTTTCAAATTCTTTTGGAGTTGACCTAATCTTTTCAAGAACGGGAAAGAAGGTGTTTGAGTTTGAAACTGGCCTTAAGGTTGAAGAGTTCCTTGACTCCTTGCCGAAAGACTTGGTTAGCGTTTACAGTGAGGATGACCTCTTTGCTCCCCCTTCAAGTGGAAGCTATGAAACTGCCGGTATGGTAATAGCTCCCTGTTCTGGAGGGACTTTGGGACACATAGCTTCAGGAGCTAGTTTAAACTTGATTCACAGGAGTGCTGAAGTCTGTTTAAAGGAAAGAAGACCTTTAGTTCTGGTTTTTAGGGAAACTCCCATAAGCAGGGTTCACGTAGAGAACATGCTAAAGGTGATAGACGCAGGAGCTACCTTGCTCCCTGCCTCTCCTGCATTTTACGGTAAACCTAAGGAGATTGGAGAGCTTGTTGACTTTATAGTTGAAAAGGCCCTAAAAGCCCTTTTAAATAGGAGCTTTGGTCTTTCTAAAGGCTGGCCTCCTTAAGGAGGTTTTCAACGCTAAAGGGAAGGACTTCGCTTATCCTCTCCCTTCCAGTTAAGAGCATTAAAAGCCTGTCAAAGCCTAAGGCTACTCCCTCACAGGGAGGTAGAGGCTTTTCTTTCAAGAGGTTTAAAAAGCCCCTGTCAACGGCGCATTTTCCCTTCTCTTTGAACTTCTCTTTGTAGCTCTTGTAGTCTGTAAGCTCTGTATAACCGTTTGCTAATTCAACCCCACACGCGTAAAGCTCAAACCTCTCTGAGAGCTCCCCCTTAACAGTGGCCATTGCAGAGAGCTCCTTAGGGTAGTCGTACAGGAAAACGGGAAAGGGAAGCTTCCCCAGTGAAGGTTCTACCTTGTCAACTAGGAGCTTAAAGAAGCCCTCTTCGTAGTTCTTTTCTCCGGATACCTTAATTACCTCTTCTCTGTCAAGCACGTTAACTTTTGCAAATTCCTTGAAGGCTTCTTCAACCGAAACCCTTTCAAACTTTAAAAGGGAGCACTTCCTCCCTTTAAATCTTAACTCTTTAAGGTTAAATGCTTCTGCACAGGCTTTAATTAGTTCTTCCGTTTCCTCCATTCCTACTTTATAGTCTCCGTTGACCCTGTACCACTCAACCATCGTAAACTCTATGTTGTGGAGCTCCGTTATCTCGCCGCTTCTAAAGCACTTACACACCTGGAAAACCCTTTCCATACCTAAAGCCAGTAATCTTTTCATAAAGAACTCAGGGGAGGTGTGTAAGAACCAAGAGAGCTCTTTTCCTGAAAAGTCTTTAAAACTTGCCCTAACGTTCTCCACGTTGCTGTCTGGATTGCAGTAAGGAACAAGGTAAGGGGTGTCAACTTCCGTAAAGCCTTTCCCTTTAAAAAACTCCCTAACCTTTTCCTTTAGTTTTTCACTATCTTTTATAATAGCGTAAATCACTTTTCCTCCGGAGAGAATTTGAGGATAGCAATACTATCTGATATTCACTCCAACTTCCACGCCCTTGAGTCTGTAAGCAAGAAAATTAGGGAGCTCTCCTGCGATGGAGTTTGGGTCCTTGGAGACATAGTAGGCTACTGTGCCTTTCCAAATGAGTGTGTAGAATGGGTCAAGGAAAACGCCTCCATTGCCGTCCTTGGAAATCACGAGCTTGCAGTTTTAGGGCTAATTGACCTTCAAACCTTTAACCCTTACGCTGCAGAGTCTCTCCTCTGGAGCAGAGAGAGACTTAAAAAGGAGAACTTAGAATACCTTTCAACCCTTTCCATTCAGGCTATTACTGACTGTTGCCACCTTGTCCACGACAGCCCCGCCAATCCGGGAACTGCTACCTACATACTCAGTAAAAAGGATGCTTACTTTAACCTCCTTAAGCAGAAAAGGGAGCTTGCCTTTTTCGGCCACACCCACATTCCCTCAGCTTACAGGCTTTGGGGGCCGGAAGTTGACCTCCTCTCTCCCCTAAAAGTTTACTTTAAAGGAGGAAGGTACCTTATAAATCCGGGTAGCGTAGGTCAACCAAGGGACGGTAATCCTAAAGCCTCCTTTGGAGTTCTTGACCTAAAAGAAAAGAGCTTTACCCTCTACAGGGTAGAGTATAATTTGAAGGCTGCTGCAAGGGAGATTTTAAGGGCAGGTCTTCCAAAAGTGTTTGCTGCTAGGATAATTATGGGAGAGTAAGATGAAAGGCTACATGCTTATAGGTGGAAAAAGGGTCTTTAAGAAGGAAGAGATAGAGATAACCTTCCCCTATGATAACTCCTTGGTTGGAACTATACCCAGGGGAGACGAAAAGGACGCTGAGCTTGCAGTTGAGGCTGCTGAGTTAGGCTTTAAAAAGCTTAAAGAGATGACCCCTTACGATAGGTTTAGGGCCTTAGAGAGGGCGGCAAGGCTCCTTTCAAGGCGTTCTAAAGAGTTTGCTCAGCTTTTAACCTTAGAGGTCGGTAAAACTATAAAGGAAGCTATGGGTGAAGTCGGAAGGGCAGTTAACACCATTACCCTTTCTGCTGAGGAGGCAAAGAGGGTTTTAGGTGAAGAGGTTAGATTTGACGCTGCACCTGGAGTTAAAGGCAAAGTGGGGTTTTACAGGAGAGTTCCTTTAGGAGTAATAGGCTGTATAACTCCTTTTAATTTTCCCCTTAACCTTACCTGCCACAAGGTAGCTCCTGCCCTTGCGGCTGGGAACTCTGTCGTTATAAAGCCTTCTGAAAACACCTCCCTTACGGTAATTAAACTTGCAGAGCTCCTAATTGAAGCAGGTTTTCCACCTGAAGCTGTGAACGTCATTACCGGCTACGGGGAAGAGGTGGGAGACGCCTTGGTTAGAAACGAGAAGGTTAGGATGATAACCTTTACCGGAAGCGTTGAGACAGGTAAGGTGATAATGAAAAGGGGCGGCCTTAAAAAGTATGCTATGGAGCTTGGCTCAAACGCAGGAGTCTATGTTGACTCTGACCAGAGGGAAAAGCTTTCCTTAATTGCTCAAAAGGTGGCTCTTGGAGGTTTTACCCTTGCAGGTCAAGTGTGTATATCAGTTCAAAGGGTTTTCGTCCATAAAGACCTTTACGAGGACTTTTTGGAAAAACTGTGTGCATTTACTCAAAGGCTAAAGGTAGGAGACCCAAGGAGAGAAGACGTAGATGTAGGGCCTGTAATAGATAAGGGAGCAGCAGACAGGATTATGGAGTGGATAGAGGAGGCCGTTTCCCTTGGAGGAGAAGTTGCTTGCGGGGGTAGAAGGCTTGGAGAAACTCTCATTGAACCTACCGTTTTAAAAGGAGTTCCCCGACAAGCAAAGGTTGTCAGTAAAGAGGTTTTCGGCCCTGTAATAGTAGTAAACCAAGTCTCCTCCCTTGAAGAGGCGATAGAGGCTATCAACGACTCTCCTTACGGCCTTCAAGCGGGTATATTTACTAACAGTTTAAAGGGAGCTCTAAAGTTCTCTGAAGAGGTTGAGTGCGGCGGTATAATGGTCAACGAGATACCTACCTTCAGGGTTGACCAGATGCCCTACGGAGGAGTTAAAGAGAGCGGAATAGGCAGAGAAGGGCCAAAGTTTGCCATTGAGGAGATGACCGAGATAAAGACTATCTGCTTTGACTCAAGTTTTTAAACTTCTCCTTTAACCTCCTTTCAACGGCCTTAGGGACAAACTGTGAAACGTCCCCTCCGTAAAAAGCAATCTCCCTTACTGCCGAGGAAGAAAGGTAAGCGTAATCGTCTGAAGGCATAAGGAACACCGTCTCAATTTCTGGGTAGAGTTTCCTGTTTAAAGAGGCCATAGTAAACTCGTGGTCCATGTCTGAAACTATCCTTATGCCCCTTAGTATTGCAACTGCTCCTTCCTTTTTCGCAAACTCAACCAGCAGAGAGTTAAATGTTTTAACCTTAACTTTACCCTTTAGCCCTATCTCTTTTAAGCTTTCAATGAACATCTCCCTTCTCTCTTCAACTGTAAATAAGGGCCTCTTTTTCGGGTTTTCTGCTATCCCTACTATGAGCTCCTGGAATATCTCAACTCCCCTTTTTACTATGTCTAAATGGCCGTAGGTTACCGGGTCAAAGGTTCCCGGGTAGATTGCCTTCTTTATCACTTTTGCCTCCTGATTACTTAAAAATTTTAGCATTCCTTTTTACACCACCCTTTCGTGTTAAAATAGCTAAACCCTTAAATCTTCTGTTGGAGGGAAAGTTGGATAGGAAGAAGATAACGATAGTTGGAGCAGGCAACATCGGTGCAACCTTGGCTCTTTTGCTTGCCAGGAGAGAGACTGCAGACATTACCCTTATTGACATAAACGAAGGAGTTGCAAAGGGAAAAGCCCTTGACATAATGGAAGCTTCCCCGATTTTAGGCTTTAACGCCCACGTTGTAGGGACTGGAAATTATGAAGATACTGCCAACTCTGATGTCGTGGTTATCACCGCAGGTTTTCCCAGAAAGCCAGGTATGAGCAGGGATGACCTTCTCTTTAAGAATTATGAGGTTGTAAAGAGCGTTTCAGAGAAGATAAGGGAGTACTCTCCGGAGGCTTTCGTTATAGTCGTAACCAACCCCCTTGATGCTATGACCTATACGGCCTTAAAAATTACGGGCTTTCCAAAGGAAAGAGTTATGGGAATGGCAGGAGTCCTTGACTCTGCAAGGTTTGCCTACTTTATCTCGGAGAAAACGGGAGTTTCAGTTGAAAACATAAATGCCTTCGTAATAGGGGGACACGGAGACGATATGGTTCCCTTAAGGAAGTTCACTACCGTTGCGGGCCTTCCTGTAAGTGAGTTTTTAAGTAAAGAGGAGCTTGAGGAAGTTATTGATAGGACGAGGTTTGCAGGGGGAGAGATAGTCCAGCTCCTTAAAACTGGTAGCGCTTTTTACGCCCCTGCTGCTTCAATACTTGAAATGGTTCTCTCTATATTGTGGAATAAGAGAAAGGTTCTATCTGCGAGCGTTTACCTTGACGGTGAGATTGGAGAGTATTACGGAGCTTCGGGTCTTTGCGTAGGCGTTCCGATAGTTCTTGGTAAAGACGGCGTTGAGGAGATTATTAAGCTTGACTTAACAGAGCAAGAGTGGAAAGAGTGGAAAAGGTCTGTTGAGTCTGTTAGGAGCTTAATAGAGAAGCTTCCCCTATAGATTGGAGGTGTTATGAGAGAGGTTCATGTAGATAAGGTCAGGGAAACTGTAAAGAGGCTCTGTATGGAGGCAAATTACTACCTTCCGGAGGACGTTTTAGGGGCCTTTAGGGAAGGTAAGGAAAGGGAAGTGTCTCCCGTGGGGAGAAGCGTCTTTGAGATACTTGAGGAGAACGCTAAGATAGCTGCTAAAGAAGAGCTCCCTTACTGCCAAGATACGGGTTTTGCCGTTGTGTTTATTGAAGTCGGTCAGGACGTTAGGTTCGTAGGCGGTTCCCTTGAAGAGGCGGTAAACAGGGGAGTTGCCGAAGGCTATACTGAAGGTTATTTGAGGAAGTCTATAGTTTCTGACCCTCTCTTTGACAGGAAGAATACGGGAGACAATACTCCTGCAGTTGTCCACTACACTATAGTTCCCGGAGATAAGGTAAAGATAACCGTTGCGGCAAAGGGAGGTGGAAGTGAGAATATGAGCAGGCTTGCAATGTTAAAGCCTGCAGACGGAGTGGAGGGAGTAAAGAAGTTCGTTTTAAAGACGGTTAGCGAGGCAGGGCCCAACCCTTGTCCTCCGATTACCGTAGGAGTTGGAATTGGGGGAACTTTTGAAAAGGTGGCCTACCTTGCTAAGAAGGCCCTTTTAAGGCCAATAGGCCACAGGAACCCGGACCCGAGGTATGCAGAACTTGAGTTGGAGCTCTTAGAGGAAATTAACAAGTTGGGGATAGGACCTTCCGGTTTTGGAGGGAAGATAACGGCACTTGACGTAAAAATAGAGTGGTTTCCCTGCCACATAGCTTCTCTTCCCGTTGCAGTTAACATTCAGTGCCACGCTTCAAGGCACAAGGAAGCGGAGATTTAGGGCTTCCTTGCCGTAAAGGCTAGAACTTTGTACTCTACTTTGGGGCTCTTTTTAAAGAGCTCCATAAACTTTAATACCTCGCTTTTCTTTAACCTTCCGTAAGGGTTCCTTGCTCCTATTTTGTTAACTGCCCTTACCGCCTCTTTTGGGTCTTTATACTCTTTTTCAAGGAAGTAGCGTTGAAACTCAATTAATTCAAAACCTGCTTCTTTTAATCTCCTTATTACCTCCTCCTCGGTGGGGAAGTTAAAGGTTTTTAAAGAGCTTCCACTTTCTCTTACGCACCTAAAAAAAGTCTCAAGGCTTCCTTTAGTTGGCAAGGCGCATATAAAAAAACCTTTAGGTTCTAAGACTCTAAAGATTTCTTTAAAGCTCCTCTTTAAATCTGTCCACTGGAGGGTAAAGTTTGAAAATACGGTTTTAAAGCTCTTCTCTTTAAAGGGGAGCTCCTCACAGTCTCCGCATACTGAAGGTTTCTTCCTTTCTCTGCACCTCTTTACCATCTTAAAGGCTATGTCAACTGAAACTGCCCTTAAAGGTAGGTTCTTCCCTGTTCCTGAGCCGGCGTCAAGGAGAGGGTAAATCTCTTTTAAAAGGAGAAGCCTTTTAAGGAGCTCCCTTGAACTCCTTTCCTGGAGCTCTGCTAGGCTATCGTAGTTCCTTGCACCTAAGGAGAAGTTCCTTCTTATCCTACTTTTCATAGCCTTAAAAAATATAGTTTAAAATTTCAAAGTCGGAGGCCTTATGAGCTGGATAAAGCGGAGAGAGACTAAAACGGTTTGGGTTGGTAAAGTTCCAATTGGGAGCTCTCACCCCATAGCTGTCCAGTCTATGACGAGTACCTTTACAGAAGACGTTCCAACCACCGTTGCCCAGATAAAAGAGCTTGAAAAGGTAGGTTGCGAAATAGTTAGAGTTGCCGTTCCTTCTATAGATGCTGCAAGGGCTTTAAGGAAAATAAAAGAAAAGGTAAACATACCTCTAATTGCAGACATACACTTTGACTACAAACTTGCCCTCCTTTCCATTGAAGAAGGTGCAGACTGTATAAGGATAAACCCGGGCAACATTGGGGAGCTCTGGAAAGTTAAGGAAATAGTAAACCTTGCAGGGCAAAAAGGGATATCAATAAGGATAGGTGTAAATTCAGGCTCTCTTCCAAAAGAGCTACTAAAGAAGTACGGTTATCCTGTGCCTAAAGCCCTGGCTGAAGCTGCCCTTAACTACATGAAACTCTTTGAAGACTGGGGTTTTACGAACATGAAGTTCTCCCTTAAGGGCTCAGACGTTAAAACCACGGTTATTGCAAATGAGCTCTTTGCTGAGAGCTCTCCCTACCCTCTCCACATAGGCATAACTGAAGCGGGAACTCTACTTTCAGGTGCCGTTAAGTCTGCCGTTGGAATAGGAATTCTCCTTTATAAAGGTATAGGAGACACTCTAAGGGTCTCTTTAACGGCAAACCCTAAAGAAGAGGTAAAAGTTGCCTATAAGATACTTAAAGCCCTTAACTTGAGAGAGAGGGGAGTTGAGGTAATATCCTGTCCTACCTGCGGAAGGTGCCTTGTAAACGTTGAAGAGCTTGCTAAGGAGGTTGAGGAAAGGTTAGAGCACATTAAAAAGCCCTTAAAGGTTGCGGTAATGGGATGTGCCGTTAACGGTCCCGGAGAGGCAAAGTTTGCAGACGTGGGAATAGCCGGAGCAGGAGGATATTTTATACTCTTTGTTAAGGGAAAAGTGATAGGAAAACTCTCTCAAGAAGAGGCGTTAGACAGGTTGGTTGAAGAAGTGGAAAAGCTTGCAGGAGAGGAAGTTGGAGGAGTTTAGCGTTTTCATAGAGAGAGCTAAGCTTCACCTTAAGTGTGGAGTTTATGAGGAAGAGAGGGAACTTGGAGTTCAGGTTGAAGTCTCCGTTAAAGTTAACTCTGAGAGCTTTGTAGATTACCAAGAGCTCTACAACCTAATTTTAAAGGCCTCTTCCTCTACTTATACCTACCTTGAAGACTTTATGAAGTATTTAAATATGTTAATTATAGATAAATTCAATCCAAAAGAAATTATAATAACAGCCTGTAAACTCAGCGTTCCTTTTCAGCACAGCTTTGAGAGGGTTGGGGTAGAGATGAGATGGAAAAGGTAGAGTGTAAACTACTAAAGAAAGTAAGAGAGAAGAAAAAGCTTTCGCATCAAGAGCTCCAGACTATAACTGCAATTGCCAAAGAAGAGCTTAAGTTCCTTGCAAGGAATAACATTCCCCTAATACCTGAAAACTACCTTCTGTGGTTTGAAGTCTTTTGCTACATATTGGAGAATAACTTACACCTTAACGACCTTGAGATAATCGGCCTTTTTAAAGAGAAATACCCCACAGCTGAAAAGGTAGAAAGAGTTTTAGTTGAAATTGAGTCAGAGGACAAAGAGCGCCTAAAAGAAGTTATAAAGGAGATTGTAGAGGAAGTTGACAAGTTAATCTCCTCTCTAGAAGACCACAATAGGAGCTTAGAAAAGAAGGAAGCTTCTTTTAAAGAGTTGAAAGAGAAAGTAGCGGATAAGGGAATTAAGGAGCTCCTTGGAGAAATTCTGTTAGAGGTAATTGACATAAAAGAGCAAAACGAAGAGCTTAAAAGAAAACTTGAGGAAGCTAACGCACAAATTAAGCGTCTAACGGAAGAGCTTAAAAGGTCAAGGAAAAATGCTTCAATTGACTTTCTAACTAAAATAGCAAACAGGGCAACTTTTAATAGGGCAGTTTCAGACTTCGTTAACGACTTCTATACGAGAGGTTATCCCTTTGCCCTACTAATGATAGACATAGATAACTTTAAGAAAATTAACGACACTTACGGTCATCAAATTGGAGATTATGTTTTAAAAGAGCTTGCCTCTTTGCTCAAGAGCCAACTTAGGCCAAGGGACATAATAGCTAGATACGGTGGAGAAGAATTTGCGGTTCTCCTTCCTGGAGTTACTTTCAGTCAGGCGGTAAAAATTGCTGAGAGATTGAGAAGCTCTGTTGAGAAACACCTTTTTAGGTGTAAAGGAGTTGAGATTCCAGTTACGATAAGCGTTGGCGTTGCAATGATGAGAGACGGCCTTGACCCCTTCTCCTTAGTTGAGAAAGCGGATAAGGCTCTTTACCTTGCAAAGAGGTTAGGAAAGAATACGGTAAAAACCGACTTAGACGTTGAGTTTGAAGAGTAGTCCTATGGCAAAAGTCTTGCTTCACATATGTTGTGCCCCTTGCGCCTGCTATCCTATTAAGGTTTTAAAGGAAAAAGGTTATCAGATTGTAGGCTTGTGGTATAACCCAAACATTCACCCTTGCACAGAGTTTGCAAAGAGGATGGCTGCAGTTAAAAAGCTTGAAGAGCTTGAAGGGATAAAAGTTATCTACTTTGACTCTTACGAGCCTGAAAAGTGGCTAAGAGCCGTCGTCTTTAGGGAGGAAAGACCCGTTAGGTGTCAGGTTTGCTACCAAATGCGTTTAGAAATGGCTGCTTCCGTTGCTAAGAAAGGAAAGTTTGACTACTTTACCTCTACCCTCTTTTACAGTAAGTATCAAAAAAGAGACTTAATGCTTCCCCTCGCTTACAGTGCTTCGGAAAAGTTTAAAGTTAAGTTCCTTGACATAGACTTTAGGGAAGGCTGGAAGGAAGGAATAGCCATTTCTAAAGAAAAAGGCCTTTACCGTCAACAGTACTGTGGCTGCATCTACTCTGAAAAGGAGAGGTACTGTCCGAAAGGTAAGCTCAATTTAGACTGGGTTGTTTCTCAGACTGTAGATGAAGCAAAAAGGATAATAGATTGCTTCTCTCAAGATAGTTAATTTAAGCTAAAAAGAAAAAAACGGCTCTTTTTACAGATAAGGGCCAGTAAGCTGTTAAAATAGTTAAGCAACTACTTAACAAGGAGGGAAGATGAGGGAGACCGACCTTGACATAAAGAAGGAGATTGAGGAGCTTAAGTCCCTTATAAGGGATGTTCCTGACTTTCCAAAGCCCGGTATAGTATTTAAGGACATTACCCCTTTACTCCACAGGCCTTGGGCCTTTCAGAAGGTAATAGACTACATAGGGAATAGGTATGTAGGTGCCGGAGTAGAAATAGTTGCCGGAATTGAATCAAGGGGATTTCTCCTTGCAGCGGCTCTTGCCTATAAGATAGGTGCAGGCCTTGCCATAATAAGGAAGCCGGGAAAGCTTCCTTATAAAACCTTAAGTGCTACCTATACTTTAGAGTACGGTCAGGACGCCATAGAGATTCACGAAGACGCTATAAGCAAAGGAACTAAAGTTGTTTTAATAGACGATGTCCTTGCTACAGGCGGAACTATGGGCGCTGCAATTGAGCTTGTTGAGAAGTTGGGAGGGCACATAGTAAGCGTTGACTTCCTTTTAGAGCTTACTTTCCTTAAAGGCAGGGAAAGAATAGTTAGCAAGGGTTATCCGGTATTTTCGCTTATTAAGTTCTAATATAATTTGGCTTAAAAAGTAAGGGGAGTTTAAATGAGGAGAGTTGTTATTACAGGTTTAGGGGTTGTTTCTCCGGTTGGAAATGACGTTGAGACTTTCTGGGAGAACATTAAAAACGGTAAGTCTGGCGTAGGTAAAATCACTAAGTTTGACGCAACGGACTTTCCTGTTCAGATTGCAGCCGAGGTTAAAGGTTTTGACCCTCTCAAATACTTTGATAAAAGAGAAGCCAGGAGACTTGACCCCTTTATTCAGTTTGCAGTAGCAGCTGCACAAGAGGCCGTAAAGAACGCAGGCTTAGAGGAAGGAAGCGTTGACAAAGAAAGGGTAGGCGTTTTGATAGGTTCAGGTATTGGGGGAATTCACACTATAGAGGAGCAGCACGAAATCCTCCTCAAGAAAGGTCCAAGGAGAGTTTCTCCTTACTGCGTTCCTATGGAGATAATAAACATGGCTTCTGGCGTAGTTTCTATGAAGTTTGGCTTTAAGGGACCTAACATATCCGTCGTTACTGCTTGTGCAACCGGAACCCACGCAATTGGCGAAGCTTTTAGGACCATAGCTTACGGTGATGCTGACGTTATGGTTGCAGGGGGAGCAGAAAGCTGTATAACTCCTTTAGCCGTTGCCGGTTTTGCCGCTGCAAGAGCCCTTTCAACTAGGAATGACGAGCCTGAAAGGGCAAGTAGGCCCTTTGAGAAGAACAGGGACGGATTTGTTATGGGTGAGGGAGCAGGAATAGTGGTTTTAGAGGAGTATGAACACGCTAAAAGGAGGGGAGCTCCCATTTTGGCTGAAGTTGTAGGTTATGGAACCAGCGGAGACGCCTACCACATGACTGCTCCTGCTCCTGAAGGAGAGGGAGCTGCAAGGGCTATGAGAAACGCTTTGAAGGACGCTGGAATTTCACCGGAAGAGGTTGACTACATAAACGCCCACGGGACCTCAACCAAGTTTAACGACCTTTACGAGACAATGGCCATAAAGAGCGTCTTTAAAGAGCACGCTTACAATGTCAAGATAAGCAGTATAAAGTCTATGATTGGACACCTTCTTGGGGCCGCAGGTGGAGTAGAAGTGATTTCCTCTGTTTTAACCTTAAAAACCGGAGTAATACCTCCAACTATTAACTACGAAGAACCAGACCCTGAATGTGACCTTGACTACACTCCTAACGAAGCTGTTGAGGCGGACGTTAAATACGTTCTTAAAAACTCCTTTGGGTTTGGCGGGACAAATGCATGTCTAGTTCTAAAGAAGTTTTAAACCTTTTAAAGGACCAAGATTTGGTTGAGCTTGAAAGGAGGTTAGGGTATTCCTTTAAAGATAGGGACCTCCTCCGTAGAGCTCTCATTCACCGCTCCTTTGCTTTTGAGAGGAAGTTAAATGAGAACTATGAGGTTTTGGAGTTCTTAGGTGATGCTGTCATAGGCTTAATAGTGAGCGAAGAGCTTATAAAGAAGTTTCCGGATAAAAGGGAAGGGGAGCTCTCCCAAATAAGGGCCTTTTTAGTGAGCGAGCCTTCCCTTGCGGAGCTAGCAAAGTCTATAGATTTGGGGAAATACCTCTACCTTGGAAAGGGAGAAAAAAGGAGCGGTGGGAAAGAGAAAAGCTCTATTTTGTGTGATGTCTTTGAGTCCCTTTTTGGAGCTCTCTACCTAGACGCAGGCTTTAAAAAGTCAAAGGAGCTCTTTAAGGAGAAGTTCCTTCCCCTTTTGTGGAAGATTTTAGATAAAGCTATTACCTATAAAGACTTTAAGAGTTTTCTTCAAGAGATAACCCAGAGGGACTACAAGGTAATTCCAACCTATCAAGTAGTTAAAGTGGAGGGGCCCGACCACGACAAGGAGTTTACGGTAGAGTGCCAAGTTAAAGAGTTAAAGACCCTAGGTAGAGGGAAAACGAAGAAAGGGGCGGAACAGGAGGCGGCAAAGGAGATGTTAAGGGCGTTGGGAGTTATAGATGATAGTAGGAAAAGTTAACATAGCTTTGGTTTCCTCATCCCCGAGGAGAAAGGAAATACTAGAGCTTGTAGGGTTAAAGTATAGGGTCCTTAAAGGGCAAGCCCAAGAGGTTTTACTAAAGGACCCCTTAGAGACGGCCCTTGAAAACTCAAGGAGGAAGCTCCTTTCAGCTAAGGACTCTATACGAGAGGGAGAGGTAGGACTTTCTGCAGATACGGTAGTAGTTTTAGACGGGGAAGTTCTGGGTAAGCCTAGAGACTTTAAAGAAGCCGTTGAATTCCTTAAGAGACTTTCAGGTAGGTGGCATAAGGTAATTACCGCTTTTTCCTTACTTGTAAACGGGAAACTTATCTCAGAGGCAGTTTCTACAGAAGTTAAGTTTAAAAGGCTTACCTTTGATGAGA
>JALSNF010000062.1 GCA_026987115.1 Desulfurobacteriaceae bacterium | reverse complement strand
TGAAAAACCTCCTTGACGCAGCAGAAGAACTCGCAAAGGACCCGGAAAACCTAAAGGAAATAAAAGAACTGGAAGGAACGTTAAAAGATGGACTTAATTAGAGGCGGAATATACTTGGCAAAACTAAACCCTACAAAAGGGAAAGAACCCGGTAAAACCAGACCCGTAGTAATTATCCAAAGGCAGGAAGTCCTAGGAAACTATCCCACGGCATTAGTAGCTCCGTTAACCTCCAACCTTAAAGGAAAATACCCCTTAAGGCTCGTCATAAAAGCAAGAGAGAAACTTAAGAAAGACTCTGCCGTCATGATAGACCAGATAAGAGCAATTGACGTTTCAAGGCTCATTCCCGATAGGCTAGCCCTTTTAACGAAAGAAGAAACGGAAAAGTTAGGAAAGGCCATTTGCTTTTTCATAGGAGTAGAGTAATCACTCCTCTACCCAGAAGTCGTCAACGGCGTGCTTAAAAATAAAGACTTTCGCTTTTTCGTCCTCAGGGTCTGAAAGAGCGTAGAAGAAGCCCTTAACTCCAGTCCTTCTCCTCATTATCCCCGTTATCTCTCTCCCGTCTTTTAAAGCTACCGTAATTAAAAGTTTACTTTTTTTCCTCTCTTTGAACTCTTCTAAAACCATCTTCGTGGTTTCCTTCAGCTCCCCTCTCCAGACACCCGCTTCGTGCCCCCTTATCGGCTCTCCTAAAGAAACTAGCTCTTTCCGGTAAGGAGCAAACAGGGTAAACGCAGATAAGGAGATTTTGTAAACGACGCTGTAAGTATGGAGTCTTAACTTCTTTCTACCCCTTTTAAGGAGCTCCGACCTGTGCAGAACGTAAAAGTAGGGATAGCAACCTACCAAAAACCACTTTTCAGGCTCACGACCGTAAGGGTAAACGAAAACCGGCTTGTCCTTAAAGGCAAACAAGCAGGTAAGCTCGGGCAGTTTCGGAACTGCCTCCTTGTAAAACCTTACGGCTTCCCTCCCCTTAAACTCAAGCTTTGCCAAGTCCGCAACGGAAAAACTACCTGCCGAAGTTAAAAGGAGCCTCTTAGGGACGGAAAAACCAACGAGGAAAACGTCCCCGTACCTTTTACCTCCCAAAACCTCAAGGTCAAAAACAAACTTCCCGTCTCTCAAAAGAGAGTAAAAGGAACTTTCTACCTTCAGCTTCTCCTCGTCTGTTAACCCTCTCTTTCTAGACATCTGACAACCTCCAGAAAACAAAGCAAAAGCAAGTTTATCACCGTTAAAGCTCGGCATTAGACAAGCAGAGCTCCAGGAGAGGAAAACACCCACCTCTC
>JALSNF010000061.1 GCA_026987115.1 Desulfurobacteriaceae bacterium | reverse complement strand
AAGATAAAGAACTTTATTGACTGGCTTAAAGCCTGGAGCGGTATAGGTAAGCTTGAAGAAGAGGGAGTTGACGATTTTGAGAGGTATCTTGACCGCTGCCACGACCAGGCTGTCAGCTTTAGGGGAACTATTGAGTCTATGGGCTTTATCAGTAAGGTGCAGAATACGTTGCCTCCGGACTTTTTCCTGGCCACTCTCCGAGAGATTTTCAATCCGTCTCACGAAATCGTTGAAAGAGCTCCCTACGACCCGGAAAGGGAAATCAGAGAACAGATGATATTTGCCGATAACGCTATAGTAGTGGAAGACCCTGAGTTCATAAAGATAGACGGGAAGTATCTTGCCTCATGGACTGCTAAGAGCTTTCCTTCTGGATCCTTTCATATATCCCGAATGCTTGAGGTTATGGGAGCAATCCTCCGCCGGGATAAAGCTAACCAGATTAAGTATCCCTTTGCCATCAGTACCACTATTTACAAACTTCCAGAGGTGGAAGAGGCGAAGATACTGGCCAAGATATACAGGTACAAAAGTACTTACGCTGAAGAAGCTATCCAGAAGTCCGTTAAAATCAGGGACCAGGTCAGAGAGCTTGAAATCTACGAGACTATCCGGGCCAGAAATAAAGCAGCTGCAAGGCTCGTTAAGATTCTGGTATCGGGCTTTTTCTATGTTGATGCCGGTGATAAAGAAGAGGCCAGAAGGGAGATACAGAACACTTTTAGAACTTTAAATAAGCTGTGGAGCTCTGCCGGTTTTGAACTTCAGATAGAAAAGTTTAAAACGATTCCTACCTTTATCTATTCTCTTCCTATGGCTCCTATTAAGGAGACTATGGACTTTCTCAACAGGGCCAAGACGGTTATCATCTCGTCGGTTCCTAATCTCGTCGTGGTTCAGTCTGACTGGAAGGGAACGGGCTGGTATAAGAGACCTCAGTATCCGGGATTTGTTTTCTTTTCCCGAAGAGGTCAGGTTCAGCTCATATCTTTGTGGGATTCAGAGACGAACTACAACCTTTTCATAGCGGCTCAGTCAGGGGCCGGTAAGTCGTTCCTTATGAACGAATTCATTACAAACTTTCTCGGAAGAGGGGGACTTGTCTACGGCATAGACGTCGGAAGGTCCTACATTCGGGCAGTAAAAGTCTTTGACGGCCAGATGATAGTTTTTGACAGCAAGCTCTGCATCAATCCTTTTACCAACAGCGTCCTTGGAAGGCTTGACAAAATAGCTCAGGAGCTCGGTGAGGACGAGGCCAGAAAGGAGGCTACTGCTGAGCTTGAACAGCTCGTAAGA
>JALSNF010000060.1 GCA_026987115.1 Desulfurobacteriaceae bacterium | reverse complement strand
GTTGTGGCTACTTACTTGGAACCAGAGGCGGACGGTTTCAGGAACTACTTAAAAAGGGAAAATCCACTCTTTTTACCTGAAGAGCTTTTGATAGATAAAGCTCAACAGCTTACATTAAATCCCTTTGAGCTTGTAGCCTTAATTGGAGGCCTAAGAGTTCTGGGAGTAAATTACGGAGACTCCCTGTACGGCGTTTTAACAGATAAAAAGGGAGTTCTGACTAACGATTACTTTAAAAACCTTTTAGACCCCGAAATTAAGTGGGAGAGGGAAAATCCCGATAACGACTTTTTCTTTATTGGCTACAGCAGGGAAAACGGAGAAAGGCTCTTTAAAGCCACCAGGTTTGATTTAGTAATAGCTGCCGATTCTGAGCTAAGGGCTGTAGCCGAAACTTACGCATTTGAAGGAAGCCAAGAGCGGTTCGTTAAAGACTTTGTAAACGCTTTCTGCAAAGTTATGGACCTTGACAGGTTTGACCTAAACTGGAGGTAGGCCCAACGGGGCCTCCCCCTTTTAAAACTCAGCAGAGTAGATTATCCTTATCGGGCAGGCAGGTATGCAGTGTCCACACCCTACGCACTTGTCTTTATCAAATTCCACTTTAAAGGTTTCCTTGTCAAGGTAAAAGGCGTTTGTTGGACAAGGAGCTATACAAGCACCACAGTGGACGCACTTTTCATCTTCCCTAAATATGTCAAGCTCTAAAGGTTTTATCTTTATCTGTAAATTTCTTAAGAACTTTACTGCCTCTCCTATCTTCTTCCTGTCTCCTCGGAGCTCTATAACTGCCGAGCCTTCCATTTTAGGGAGTATTTCCGCTCTTAGTATGTTAACTATTAGGTCGTAATCTTTAACTAACTTGTAGATAACCGGCTTGTCCCAAGTTTCCTTTGGGAAGTGGAGAACTAACCTGGTAGAAGTCTCCTTCAACTTTCCTACTCCTAAAGGGAATCTCTTTTTAAATTAAGCCTTTACCAGTTGAACGGGGATTTTCTTCCTTACAAACACCTTGACAAACTGCTGAAATTTACCTGCTAGGTTAGGCGTTCTGGTGATTAGGGCAAATAGAAGGTCCTCCTCTCCTTTAACTTTAAAGTAAAAGCTGTAAGTGTATATAAGCCAAGTTTTCCTGTAGCCTGCGGCTGCAGCTTCAACGCTTTTCCACTTTAGCTGCCTAACGGTTTTCCCTCTAAAGTCCTTTACATAAATTTCCTTTGGGGTTATTACGAGCTCAAAGTTCTTAAAGAAAGGCCTTGACTGCCAAAGAACTACACCTGCAAAAATAAGAGAAAGGAGGATAAATCCCCACTTCCAGAAACTGCTCATAAAGAGAGCTCCAACGAAAACCAAAAGTGAGAAAATTAAAGGAACTAAGACGAAACTCAAGTCCTGCTTTACTCTAAACTTCTCCATTCTTCTTAACTCCTTTCAAGCATCCTCTCTATGGCTCTTCTTGCTCTTTGGGAAATCTCTTGGGGGACTTGAACTTCAAATACCTCCCTTTCAAGAGCCCTTAAAACTCTTTCTGGAGTAATCATTTTCATCTGGTCGCAGGTAAATTCTGGGTAAGCTGGGATAAACTCAATGTCGGGCCTGAGTTTTTTAAGGTGGTGAATGGTTCCCCTCTCGGTTCCTACTATAACTTTCTCTGCTTTTACTTCTTTAACGAATTTAACTATCTGAGATGTGCTTCCTACAAAGTCTGCAATTTCTCTAACTTCCTTGTTGCACTCAGGGTGGACTACAAAGGGAGCTCCCTTATTTTCCCTCTTTACCCTCTCTGCCTGCTCCAGTGAAAGCTTTTCGTGTACGGGGCAGTAGCCGTTCCACAGCTTAATTTCCTTGTCTTTTACCTTTTCTGAAACGAAAGAGCCCAGGTTTCTATCAGGGACAAAGAGGACTTTATCCTCCTTTAGGGAGGAGATTATTTTAACTGCGTTTGCAGAGGTGCAGCATATGTCAGAGACGGCCTTTACGTCTGCAGAGCTGTTTACGTAGGTGACAACTGCGTATTCAGGGTTCTTTTCCTTAAACTCCTTTATCTCCTCAACTATGGCCATGTCGGCCATTAAACACCCAGCCTTGTAGTAGGGAATTAGAACTTTGCTATCTGGGTTTAAAATCTTTGCAGTTTCTGCCATAAAGTAAACGCCGCAGAAAACTATTATCTCTGCCTCTGCCTCCTTTGCTTTCCGTGCCAGCTCCAGAGAGTCTCCTACAAAGTCGGCAACGTCTTGGATGAGGCCGTCAACGTAGTAGTGGGCTAAGATAAGAGCTCCCTTTTCCCTTTTTAGCTCCTTAACCTTATCTATAAACTCTTTTCCTCTTACCATAACTACTCCCACTCAATAGTCCCGGGAGGTTTTGAGGTAATGTCGTAAACTACCCTGTTAACTCCCTCAACTTCGTTTATTATCCTGTTGGAAATCCTCTCTAAAAGCTCGTAGGGGAGCTTTACCCAGTCGGCGGTCATCCCGTCTGTGCTCTCAACGGCCCTTACTGCTATAACGTAATCGTAAGTTCTAACGTCTCCCATTACTCCTACCGTCTGTATGGGAAGGAAAACTGCAAAGGACTGCCAAATCTTATCGTAAAGTCCCGCTCTTTTTATTTCCTCCAGAACTATTGCGTCAGCTTCTCTTAAAATCTTAAGGTATTCAGGTTTTACCTCTCCTATTACCCTTATTGCAAGTCCCGGCCCCGGGAAGGGCTGTCTTTTAACGATTTCCTCTGGAAGTCCCAGCTCTCTACCAAGCTCCCTTACCTCGTCTTTAAAGAGCTCCCTTAAAGGCTCAATGAGCTTAAAGTTTAACTTCTCTGGTAGTCCCCCTACGTTGTGGTGAGATTTTATCGTTGCTGAAGGCCCTTTTACAGAAACGCTTTCAATCACGTCTGGGTAAAGGGTCCCTTGGGCTAAAAACTCAGCGTTAGGTATCTCCTTTGCTGCTTTTTCAAACACCTCTATAAAGGTGTGTCCTATTATCTTTCTCTTTTCTTCGGGGTCAACTACTCCCTTTAGCCTCTCTAAAAAGAGCTGCGAGGCGTCTATAACCTTAAAGTTTTTCATGTGGAACTTCTCTTTAAATGTCCTCTCTACGGCTTCCCTTTCCCCTTTCCTTAAAAGCCCTGTATCTACAAAGATAGGGTAAAGCTGGTCTCCTATTGCTCTGTGAAGAAGTGCCGCTACAACCGAAGAGTCAACTCCCCCTGAAAGCGCGCAGATAACGTTCTTGTCCTTCACAGTTTCCCTAATTCTCTCAATCTCGTATTCAATGAAGTTTTCCATAGTCCAAGTTGGTTTACAGCCGCATATCTCAACTGCAAAGTTCTCTAAAATCCTGTCTCCGTAGTGGGTATGCTTAACTTCAGGGTGAAACTGGACTCCGTAAATTGAGAATTCTTTGTTCCTTATAGCTGCGTAAGGAGCGTTTTCTGTCTTTGCTATTGGTTCAAATCCTTCAGGGAGTTTTAATACCCTGTCCCCGTGGCTCATCCAAACTGTAAACTTTCTAGGAAGACCTTTAAAAAGGTCTTTATCGTCAAGGACTTCAAGCTCAGCCCTTCCGTACTCGTGGCGTTCTGCTCTAACTACTTCTCCCCCGAAAAGATAAGTTATAAGCTGCATTCCGTAGCAGATTCCCAAAATGGGAATTCCCAGCTTAAAGAGCTCCTTTTCTACTTTTGGAGAGTTTTCAGAGTAAACGCTTGCAGGCCCGCCTGAAAGTATTATCCCTTTCGGTTTAAACTCCTTTATTTCCTCTAATGGAGTGTTAAAGGGGTGAATTTCACAGTATATGTGCTTTTCCCTTAGCCTCCTTGCTATTAGTTGCGTGTACTGAGAGCCAAAGTCAAGAATGAGTATCTTACTTTCGTGAATGTCCTTTACGGCCATGGTCTCTCCTGAATTTTTGATTTTCTTATTTTAACTAAAGTTTCTTTAAAACAAAGTAGAGGAAGACCATAGAGCCGATAAAACCGACGAGGAAGATTGCTATTAACTCTAGGAGTTTATGGTCCATAGGAGCTCCTCAGTTTGGTGGGAAGGAGTAAGTGGCGGGGACGACGGGACTCGAACCCGCGACCTCCGGCGTGACAGGCCGGCGTTCTAACCAGAGCTGAACTACGTCCCCAAATGGTGGGCGGAACAGGGATCGAACCTGTGACCTCCAGCTTGTAAGGCTGGCGCTCTCCCAGCTGAGCTATCCGCCCAACCTGACAGGGAGAAATATAAGCAATTACTGACAAAGTGTCAATCCTAAACGACAGGGCTTACTGAGTTTAAGCCTAAAGTTTCTGGGAAGCCAAACATAACGTTCATGTTTTGAACTGCTTGAGAGGAGGCGCCTTTACCGAGGTTATCTATTGCAGATACTATAACAGCCAAATCTAAACTTTCATCTAAAGTTAGGAATATGTCGCAGAAATTGGTATATGCAACTTCAGAGGTCTTGGGGGGGGAGCTCCTTAACCTGATAAAAGGCTCCTTTTCGTATTCCTCTTTTAAGATTTCCTTTAGTTTTTCTAGAGAGACTTTGGGTTTAAAGTAAACAGTAGATATTATCCCCCTGTTTATGGGAACTAAGTGAGGGGTAAATTTAACTTTTAGTCCCAGTTTCTCTTCTACCTCTGCTTGGTGCCTGTGGCCCACTACAGAGTAAGCTTTAAAGCTTTCGTTTACCTCGCAGAAAGAGAGCTCCAGCTTTTCTTTCCTCCCGGCTCCAGAAACTCCGGACTTACTGTCTGCAATAATAGGATGTGAAGTGTCAACAACCCCCATTTTCACCAGAGGGTAAAGGGGAATTATTATGCTTGTAGGATAGCATCCTGGATTGGCTATTAGCCTCTTTTCCTTTATCTCCTCTCTGTTTACCTCTGGGAGACCGTAGGCTGACTCTTTAAAGAGCTCTTTTGCCGTATGCTTAACTTTATATACCCTTTCGTAGATTTCGGCTCTCTTGAACCTGAAATCGGCACTGAAGTCAATAACTTTTACGGATGAAGAGTGTTTAAATAGCTCCTTAACTACTTCGTAAGAGGCTTTATGGGGGAGGCAAGAAAATATTAAGTCGCACTTTTTAGATATCTCTTCAGGCTTAAACTCCTCAAAAATTAAAGTTTCATACTTACTCTTTAGGAAATGGGGGAAAACATCAACTAAGTTCATTCCTTGGTATTTGCGAGATGTTATAGAAATTACCTCAACTTTAGGATGGTTGATTAAGAGGCGGAGGAGCTCCGCCCCTGTATATCCGGAAGCACCAATAACTCCAACCTTAACGCTTTGACCACTGGTACCTTGCACGAGCTCCCCTTTGACCGTACTTCTTCCTCTCTTTGATTCTTGCATCCCTTGTTAAGAAACCTGCCTTCTTTAAAGTTGTTCTTAACTCAGGATTAAAGGCAAGAAGTGCTTTCGCAATTCCATATTTAATGGCATCAGCCTGAGCAGACTTCCCTCCTCCTTTAACCGTGCACAAAACGTTAAACCTTCCGTTTGTTCCTGTAATGTCAAACGGTTGTTGCATTATCTTTAAAAGGGCAAGTCTTCCAAAGTACTCCTCAGCTGGAACTTCCTTTTTCCTTGTTAACCTTACGAAAATTTTGCCCTCTCCGTTTGGTATAAGCCAAACTCTTGCAACTGCTGTTTTCCTCTTACCTGTTCCGTAATATCTAACTTCAGCCATTACTCTCCTCCGTTAAAGCTCAATAGGTTTTGGATTTTGTGCTTTGTGGGGGTGCTCAGGTCCTGCGTAAACCTTTAACCTCTTCATTCTCCTATCCCTATGTTTATTTTTGGGAAGCATCCCTTTGACAGCAAGCCTTATAACCTCTTCAGGCTTTTCTTGTAGCATTTTCCTTAACGGAGTTTCCTTAAGCCCTCCCGGGTAGAGAGTGTGTTTGTAGTAAATCTTCCTATCAAGCTTCTTGCCTGTAACGTGCACTTTTTCAGCGTTTACTACTACGACAAAATCTCCTCCGTCAACGTGGGGAGTATAGGTTGGTTTGTGTTTACCCATTAATAGCTTTGCTATCTCCGTAGCAAGCCTTCCAAGGGTTTTACCTGTAGCATCTACTAAGTACCAGTTTCTTTGAACCTCTTCCTTTTTCTGCATAAAGGTTTTCATCTCCTTCCTCCAAGTTTGGCGTTTTTCTGAAACGCCGAAAATGTAGCGGGCAGCGGAAATTTACTAAAGAAGGTTTAGGTTGTCAACTGCGTTTAATTTCCCTATATTTTCCTCTCGCAAGGAGGGGTGCCCGAGCCTGGCTGAAGGGGCACGACTGGAAATCGTGTGTACCCCCACAAGGGGTACCGCGGGTTCGAATCCCGCCCCCTCCGCCATATAAAGTAGAATAAGGACTTGACAGAATTAGCTAACTTCCTATATTATATGCACAGCAAAGCTCCCCGGTAGCTCAGCTGGTAGAGCGGGTGGCTGTTAACCACCAGGTCGCTGGTTCGAGCCCGGCCCGGGGAGCCATT
>JALSNF010000059.1 GCA_026987115.1 Desulfurobacteriaceae bacterium | reverse complement strand
GTCGCACAGGAAGTTAACGAGAGGAGGGAAAATTCTCTCTTTTTAGAAGGGGTAAAGTACCCTGAAGGGGTTTGGGCTACAAGCTCTGTTAAGGAAGCAGTTGAAGGTGCAGACTTTGTATTCTCCGTTATACCAACTCAGTTTACTAGGGAATTTTGGGAAGAAAACAGGGAAATTTTAAAGGGCAAGAGGTTAATATGTGCAAGTAAAGGGATTGAGATAAAAAGTTTAAAGAGCCTTTCTCAAGTATATGAAGAGGTTTTCGGAAATAAGGAGAACTACTACATCTTGTCAGGCCCTACGTTTGCCATGGAGGTAGCAAAAGGCTTACCAGCTGCAGCTTCTATAGGAAACAGTGAGTTAAGGAGAGCTCTTGAAGTAGCAAAATCACTTACCGTTAAACCTTTTAGGCTCTACGCAAACGACGACATTTTAGGAGTTGAGCTAGGGGGAGCTCTCAAAAACGTAATTGCCATAGCAACTGGCATCTCAGACGGTATGGGAATGGGGAACAACGCAAGGGCAGCCTTGATAACAAGGGGGCTTCACGAGATTAAAAGGCTTGGGAAAGCAATGGGAGCCAAGGAGGAAACCTTCTACGGCCTATCAGGAGTTGGGGACTTGGTTTTAACTTGCACTGGAGAGCTCTCCAGAAACCGAAAGTTTGGTTTAGCAGTAGGAAAAGGGAAAAAAGGAATAAACGGTAAGTTTGTAGTTGAAGGGGTATATACCGTAAAAGCCGCAGTTGAGCTTGGAAAAAGGTTAAATGTTGAACTTCCCATCTCTGAGGCAGTCTATAGGATAATATACCAAGGGAAAAAACCTAAAGAGGTTATGGAAGAGCTCCTATCAAGACCGGTAAAAGAGGAGATAATATGAGCTGTTTCAACTTTGGAAGGGAGGACGAGGAGCTCCCCTTTGAAGAAAGAGCTCTCAAGTTCTTAGACGGAAGGCTCCCTCTCTACAAGGAGTTTAAAGTCCCTACTTGGAGAGAAGAGACCCTAAAAAGGCTAAAAAGCTTTAAGAACTTATTAGTTGGAAAAGAGGAAGAACCTTTAATAGATTACCTTATAAAAATACTTGAAAGGGAAAAGCTAAATGAAAACACACTTAAGAAGTGGCACTTTTTGATTGAAAATTACCTATTTCCTTTACTTGAGAAGCTTATCTTCTATAGGGCAAACAGCCCCTTAGGAAAAGAAGAGGTTGAACTTAAGGTAAAGGAAATTGGGGAGCTCCCGGGAGCTTACAAACCTAAAACACCAGAAGAAGCCATAAACAAAGTAATTTTACTTTTAAACGGAGGGGAAGATGATTGAACGCTACATAGAAGACCTTGATTCTCTTAAGAAAAACTTCATTGAAATGGCGGACATGTCTAAAAAGATAATAAACGACGCCGTAGAAGCCCTAATGAAAAGGGACAAAGAAAAGGCCAAAACGACTTATGAATTTGACAGGCTCATAGACCTAAAGGAGATAGAAATAGAGGAAAGGTGCGTAAGGGTTCTTGCCCTCTACTCCCCCGAAGCTACAGACTTAAGGCTGGTAGTTTCAATTTTAAAGAGCATAGTTGACCTTGAAAGGGTAGGAGACCTTGCAAGGGACATATGCGAGACTGCCATTTACCTTTCAGAAGTTCCTCCCGTAAAACCTTATGTTGACCTTCCCAGAATGTTAAAAATAGTTTCAGAGATGCTTAAAGATTCAATAATGGCCCTCCTTAGAGGAGACGTTGAGCTGGCAAAAGAGGTAATAGACAAGGACGACATAGTTGACAGTTTTTACGAAAGGCTCTTTAACGAGCTTACAGAGCTTTGGAAAAAAGAGCCTCAAAACAGCGAAGCCGTAGTAAGGCTAATTTTAGTAGTTAAATCCCTTGAAAGGGTGGGAGACCACGCAACAAACATAGCAGAATACGCAATTTACTACAAAACAGGAAACGTGGTAAAGCACAAGAAGGCTCAAGAGTACTTGAAGAAGATAAAGGAAAAAGATGATAAATAACCCTTTTTTATATCTTTCGTACTCTTTCGGAATAAAAGCCTTAATCTCTGCAGTGCTAACAGGAGCCGTGTGCTCTCTCATTTCTCCTTACATTTTCTTAAGGAAAATGGCTTTTGCCGGAGCAGGTCTTGCACACGTAGCCCTTTCTGGAATTGCTTTTGGAATCTTAATAGGTTCTTCTCCTCCTGTTTGGGCCTTCATCTTTACAGCTTTAGCTTCGGTAATCATATGGTATTTACAGACAAAGGAAAACTTCCACTTTGACATAACTATGGGAATAATCTTTGCTACCAGCGTAGCCCTTGCAGTTATATTCTTGAGCCTTTCAAACAGCTACGGTTCCTCTGCCTTGTCTTACCTTTTTGGTAGTCCCTTAGGAGTGAGCGAAGAAGACATCGTTTCCCTTTTAACAGTTTTAACTGCAATAGTTGTATTTTACCTGCTATTTTGGAGAGAGGTTTACTTAATTACATTTAGCTACGAGATAGCAAAGGCATCAGGATATAAAGTTGAACTTATAACTTTCCTAATGAGCCTTTTAATTTCAGCAGTTATAACTGTTTCTATTAAAGCGGTGGGAGCTCTCTTAGTCTTCTCCCTTTTAGTAATGCCCTCTGCTTCTGCCTTTAAACTTTCAAGGAGCTACTTTCACTTTTTCCTCCTCTCTTTAGCCTTTGGCCTTACGGCAAGCACTTTGGGGATTTTAACTTCCTTTACTTTAGACGCTCCTCCCGGAGCTACAATTACTTTAGTCTCTTTCCTCCTCTTTATACTTACAACTCTCTTTAAGTAGCTTTAAAAGGGTAAGGGCGTTAAAGGGAGCTCCTCCCCTAGTATTGTTAAAAAAGACGAGCTTATACTCTGAGGAGGAAGATAGGAGCTCTAAAGCTAACCTCTTAAGCTCCCGTCGGGAGTAGCTTCCCCCGTAAAGAGGCCCTTTACCGTGGAGGCGGTAATAAGAGAGCTCTCTCTTTTTTACGCATCCTTTAAGCCAGTTTATGCCTTCTGGAAAACTTAAACAGGCAACGGGAACCGAGAGCTCCTTTAACTTCTCCTTCCAGGCAGGGTTTCTGAGCTCCAAGGTTAGGACAACTCCCCCTTGGGTAAACTCAGAAATTAAGTCCTTTAAAAAGGGGAGCTCCCTTGGAGTAAAAGAGTAGGGGAACTGAGCAAGAACCGTAAGTAGTTTGTCTCCCAATAAGCTCTTGGCTTCAAGGAACGGAAGTAGGAGCTCCTTACTAAGTTTCCTTTCGTGGGTTATCCCCCTAAACAGCTTAAAAGAGTAAAAGAGGGAATAAGAGGAAAGCTTCCTTAAAGTAGCAACCGAGGGAAGCCTGTAAAAGGTTGAGTTAACCTCAAGGCCGTTAAAGTAGTTGCTGTAGTAAGAAAGCCACTTGTTAGGAGGGAGCTCTTTAGGGTAGAAACTACCCCTCCACTCCCTATAGTAGTAGCCGCTGGTTCCAACAACTACCACTACTTCCTCAACATGGTTAAAACCTCTCTTATCCTCTTACCTAAACTCCTTGCAGTTTTAAGTCCCCACTCGTCTATCTCAAAGGAGCCGTCAACCTTCTTTGCAACGGCAGCTCCTCCAAAGTGGGCCGTAGGGTCTGAGTCTGAAACCAAAATCATCCCGTGAATTAGAGCCCAAGCGTGAATTGCCTGAAGGGTATGCTCCTGTCCTCCGTGTTTCGTTGCACCAACAGCAATTGCTCCACAGACTTTATCCTTTAGTTCCCAGTTGACCCTTAAAGTCCTTGAGCGGTCAAAAAGAGTTTTCAGCATTCCGGTAATTGAACCAAAGTAAACGGGGGAGCCTACTATTATCGCATCTGCCTCCTTCATTTTCCTCTCAATTTCTTGATAACCGTCCTTAACGATGCAAACTCCACCGTTTGACTTACAGGCATTACATACCTTACAGTACTCAAGGGTGTAATCGCAGAGGGAAATTACCTCAGCTTCAAATCCGTCAAGCTCCTTTAACGCCTCCTCAAGGAGAATTAAGGTTGAACCTTTCCTGTGAGAACCGTTTATAGCAAGGACTTTCATCTCTCCTCCTACTGTCTCTTCTTAAAGACAATTCTAATGGGAATCTTATTAAAGCCAAAGGCTTCCCTAAGTCTGTTTTCAAGGAAACGCCTAAAGGACTTGGGAATACCTTCAGGGTAGTTTGAAAAGAGAAGGAAAGTAGGAGGTTTTGTTTTAACTTGGGTTCCGTAATAAATCTTTACTATTTTGTTCTTGTAAACGGGAGGTTGGTGCAATTCCATGAGCTCCTTTAAGACCCTGTTAAACTTACCTGTAGTAATTTTCTTGGTATACTGCTTGTAGAGCTCCTTTACCTGTTTTAGGAGCTCCTTTAACCCCTTTTTCTCCTTTGCCGAGATAAACACTCTGGGAGCAAAGGGAACAAAGTCAAAAGTTAGGTCAAGCTCTCTGTGGAGCCTCTCCCAATCCTTCTGGGACTTGAGTTTATCTATCTTATTCACGGCAATTATCAAGGGCTTAAACTTCTCAAGTGCAACTCCGGCAATTTTTGCATCCCTTTCAGTAGGTCCTTCTTCTGCATCAACCAGTAAAACTACAACATCTGCCCTGTCTATTGCGTCAAGAGCTCGTAGGTAGGAGTAGTACTCAATGTCCTTTATCTTCCCCCTTCTCCTTATACCTGCAGTGTCTATAAAGATAAACTCGTCATCTCCCACTTTTACGTAGCTGTCTATGGCATCTCTCGTCGTTCCGGGAACGTCGCTAACTATCGCCCTTTCCTCACCTACAAGGGCGTTTAACAGGGTAGATTTACCCATGTTTGGCCTTCCAACTATCGCTACCTTTATAGGCTCCTTTTCTTCCTCCTCTAAAACGAACTCTTCTCCCTTCTCAAGGGTATCTTGAAGGGAGGAAAGCCCCTCTCTATCTTCTCCGGATATAAGAGCTTCCCTCTCCTTCAAGAGCTCCTCTTTTCTATAAGCTTTCCTTGCTTCTTCCCTTAACTCTTCAGGGAGTTTTTCAACTATCTTCTCCTTTAAGGTGGGAATTCCTATCTTGTGGATTGTAGAAATCGGTATAAGCTCTTCAAAGCCAAGCTTGTAAAAGTCATAGACCCTATCTTCCATAAAGGGTTCGTCTATCTTGTTAACTGCAAGGATTACCGGCTTTTTCCACCTTCTAAGAAGCCTTGCAACTTCCTCATCTAAAGGGGTTAAACCTTCCTTACCGTCAACAACGAAGACTATTACATCGGCCTCTTCCATGGCCCTTTTTGCCTGCTCTGTGGTCTCCTTAGCAAACTGGTGAGCGTCTTTGTCAACAACCCCTCCAGTATCAACTAAAATAACTCTGTGCTCGTCAATGTCTGCTTCCTGAACTACCCTGTCTCGGGTCACTCCGGGGGTGTCGTCTATTATCGCAACTTTCCTGCCAAGTAGCCTGTTAAAGAGAGAAGACTTCCCAACGTTAGGCCTTCCAACTATAGCTACGACGGGAAGCCTTTTCATAGCTCCTCCGCCATAACAATATCGTAGAGCTTCTTAAAAACGCAGGTAAACTCAATGTTCTCATCGTATGCAAAAGGCAGGGTCTCAACTTCCCAGAGCTCTTCTCCCTCGTAGAGAATCCTCGTTCCTACAAAAGCAACGTCGGGGAGCTCCCTAAAGTAGTACTCCTTATCCCCGTAAGATAAGGCTTTTTGGTAAAAGTCCCTAAGCTCCTGAAGGCTTTCAAAGTTAGAGGTTGTAGGAATAACAAACTTAACGGCAGCGTAAGTGTTTCCGCACTTATTGCACTCTCCGCTCCTTTGAAGAGCTTCTAAAGTAGTTCTAAACTTACCTTCTTTTACCATCTCTTCAACCATTTCTATAAGGTCAACAAAGGGCTCGTCGTCCTCCCCTAAATAGAGCTCCTCCTTCTCCTCTATTCTGTCTGGGTAGATAACTGCTAAGGGAGCTCCACAGTAAGGACACTCCACAACCTCACCGTCTGAAGAGGCAGGCTCTAAAAGTCCAACAAGCCTATCAAAGAACTCCTGAAGGTCGTAGTCGTCTGCAAGGAGCTCCACAGGCTCACTGCACATAGAAAAATCGTACTTATAGTTCCTACCTATAAAGTCCTCCATCTCTTCCCTCCTTAAAAGTTTCCTTAATTTAAAACTGAAAATTAACACCCAGAGACAAAAGATAAAGGTTTTTGTTGCCCTTTTGATAATTAAAGTTCTCTATCCTGTCATAAGTAGCCCTTACATAAACCCTTGCGGAACAAACCTTTAAAAGGGAAATTTTAGAGAGACTTAAACTCCTGTTAAGCTTTAAGGTATATAAGTTTTCTTTTTCTTCTACATTCTTGGTATATATACCATGTTTTATGTAATTATAAGAAATACTCAAGTTTGCAAACCTAAAATCCCGAGAAAAGCTAAAATAGTAGCTCCTTGAATCCCCTCCAATATTGTTTCCTATGATAAACCCATGGTAAGTATAACCTGCCGGATACATGTGATGGGAATACCAAAGAGCTCCTTCC
>JALSNF010000058.1 GCA_026987115.1 Desulfurobacteriaceae bacterium | reverse complement strand
AAAGTAGTTGAGGGGAGAGTTCCTGTTTACATATACGCTCAAGAGATTGAGCCTGACTTATGGCTCAAATAGAGAGGATAAAGGACCTCTCTTTCTTTAGAGATAAAATAGTGATAATGCCCGACTGCCACGCTGGGAAAGGCTGTGTTATAGGTTTTGCGGGCTACTTTGACGATGTAGTCGTTTCAAATATTGTAGGTGTTGGCGTTGGGTGTGGAGTTTATTCTTATCCTTTAGGGAGCTCCAAGTAAATCTATAGACTTAAATAAGTTTGACGCCTTCGTTAAAGGGAATATTCCTATAGGCCTTACTTCAATGACAAAGATAGGGATTTTAGGAAACGGGGAGCACTTTTTAGAGCTTGGTTATGATGTGGAAAGTGGGGAGCTCCACCTTACAATTCATACGAGCTCAAGGAACTTAGGCCTTAGGGTCTGTAACTTACACTAAAAAGTAATGCCTATTGAAAGGAGTAGAGGAAAGAGGAAATTGAACTTCTCAGCTCCCCAAGGAGCAGTGGGGAAGGTAAGCAGGCTAAGAGCTAAGGAGATTTTCTCTGTAAAAGAGTTTAGGAAAGTTGTAGAAAAGGCAGGCGTTTACTCTTTCACAGTTTCAAAGGAGACTTTAGGTGAAGCTCCTTTTACCTATAAAGAACCTAACCAGATACTTAAGTTTCTACCAAAAAGCGTAGTGGTTGAAAAGAGGGTAAAGCCTTTATATAAAAAGGGGTAGGCTTTCTACCCCTCTTTCCTTTTAAGAGACAAGAAGGAAAATGCTACTATGGCAAGTAAAGCGATTAAACTAACAAACACCACTTCCATTAACTTTGTTTTGGCCTCTTCTTCCTCGTTTGTGATTCTCTTTAATAAGTCTTTAGATATGTAGTTTTCAACTGTATGCATTAAGTCTATCTTCTTAGTAATCACTTGAAACCAGAGGTTAGGGTCAACTCCAAAACTTCCTTGAAAAGGAGAAGAGAGGGCTAAGTTTTCAAAATTTTTAACTTGAGCTTGAGAGGGTGAAAGTAGAACCGTTTTCTTGTAGTAAGAGGCTACGTTTTTGGGAGCTCCCAGCAAAAAGGCCTTTATGAAGGCCTTCTGTTGAGCCATAAGTCCTACAAATTTGGTAAACAGGTCGTTATTTGGAAACTTGTCGTTTGCAAAAGCAACAGATAAAACTGCCCTTTCAATTCCTGCTTTATCTTTTGCGTACATAAAGTCTGCGTAAGAAAGGAGCTCCCTTGCTATTTGGGGGCTCTCTGCGTGGCGCGCAACTAAAGCAACAGAGTCTATAAGCTGGTTAATAAGAGAAGTGTAAAATTTAATGGCGCTTTTAAGGTCAATTTTGAAGGAATCTACTTCCTGTCTTACTTTGGTTAGCTCGTTTAGCCTGTCTATAACTACCGATAAGAAAACCCTCTGAGCGTCTGGAGGAAGGGAGGAGAGGAACTCTTTGTTTAAGTATTTTGATAGTTCCTGTATGGCCTGGTCTGTTAGTTTCCTTTGCTCAAAAAGTTCGCTTTTAAACTTTTCCCCGTTGCTTCCAAGAAAGCCTGCAGTTCTTCCCCTTTCCTTTTGGAGCTGGTGAACAAGTAAAGATATCTTGGTTGAGAGGATAACTCCCCTTTTTACCGCCTCTTCCTTATTTAAGGTCTTTAAACTCCCCTGAATCAGTAAAAAAGAGAGAACCAAAATTGACAAAACGGATACTCCAGAGATGAGGAAAACTTTACCTCTACTCACACTTAACCTCCTGTTTAATTTAAGGAGAATTATAAAAAAGTGGCAGGCTGAAATTGAAAGGGGGAGAGACTTCCCCCTTAAGCTACCGGATAGGCAAAATCGGGCCTTTCTTCAAAGAGTTTGATGTCTTCTGCCTCTTTAGGAAGTGGAACCACTTTTGTTCTTTCAACCCACCTTTCCGGTAAGTGGATTACCCTTTCTCCTATTTTTATAGTTGCTGGAGCTACCCTTGCTTTATACCTAATTCTAACTCCCCAAACCTTTCTTCCAAATTTATTCTCAAACTCTCCGGGACCTTCAACTTCTATGTCCTTAGCGCTTCCAGGGAAGTAAACTCTTTTAGCGTAGTGGCGGTTTCTCCCTTTGTGGAAGTAAACCAACCACAGAACTTTACCTTCTTTGTATTTAGCCTCTGTAGGTACGTACTTTTCGGCTTTTTCTTCCTCCTCTAAAAGCCTTTGAACGTATTGCTCTAAAGTCTCGTCTTCCCTTACTTCGTTTTCACTCCAAGCTTCAAACTCTACTTTCCATCCTTTAACTTCTGCAACTATGTTTGCGAGCTTAACGCTCCTTTCCTCTTCTTTCTCAACGAGTTGGTCTATTTTATCCATTATCTCTTTAAACCTTTCTCTAAAGTCTGGGAGCCTCGTTATGGCTACTATTAGGTCCCCTTGTTTTTTTAGCCTTTCAAGGGTCTCCTCGTCGTCTGCTAAAACCATCCCCTTCCTTATTTCACAGAAGTTGCGGCGGAGTTCCTCAAGTATTTGGGGAGACAGTTTTAAATCTACTACACTTTCAAGGGTCTCTTTTAATATTTTTTCCGGTATTTCCTTTAACCTCTCCTCTACTGTTAAGTTATCGCTTCCCCAAGGGGAGTACTCCTTGTCCCATCCTTTGTACTTTGCAATAAAGTTTGCAAGCCTTACGCTGACTCTGTTTTCCTCACAGGCTACTTCCCTTAACTCTTCAACTAAGGAACCAAACTTCTTTTTCCAAAAGGGAGAATAAGTTAAAGTGCACAGGTAGTCTGAGCGCTTTTTTAGGTCGGTTAACTGCTCGGGAGTCTCAACTTCAAGCATTTCATCTCTGATGATACAGTTGATACGACGAACGTCATCTGGACCTTCAACTTTTCCATAAATTACTCCCATCTCTCCCTCCTTAACTTTGTTTATAGATAGGGAGGGTAAGCCCCTCCCTACTTTAAAATAGTATAGGGCTTAGTTAAGCTTTTCAAGAGCTTCTAGTATTAAGAGTCCTGCTTCGTTTATGGAGCTCTTACCTACGAGGTTTGAAGCCCTGAGTATAACCAGCTCCTCTTCAAAGGTGTCAGGGTCAAGGCCAGAGAGCTTAATGGCCTCTTTTATGTTTTTAGGGAGAATCCTTACCTTCTGCTCTTTCACGTAGAGGGTTCCTACTTTCTTGAGTGCTTCAAGAACCCTTACTGCAAGGGGAGTTATCGGGTTTGCAAGCCCTTCTGGGGTTCCAGATAGAGCCCTTTTAATTAGCTTTCCAGCTTCCGTTAGCACTATTGCTTCGTTTTGAAGTACGTCTATGTAGCCCCTGGCTTCAAGCTTGTTAAGTGCGTATTCAATCTCTTCGTGCCAGGTCTCGTCAAACTCTTGATAGAGGTCTTTTACAAAGAAGCCCTTTTCCGGTAGTTTGTGGAGAACCTGGAGCTCAAACCTTGTAATGTGGGGAAGTCTCCTTATCTCGTAGGCCATCTGAGCGTACATCTTGCCCGCTTCTGTGGCCTCTCCTCCCCCTATAAGGTAGGTCTCTACTCCTTTTTGGTACCAGTTTACATTGGGAGCTGCAAACTCTTTGTTTGTTATCGTTATTGCCTTTACTGCAACGGCCGGAATTTCTCTAAAGCCTCTTGTTTTCATGTCCTTAAGTATTTTCTTGCCGTGTTCTGTAAGGTGGTGAACTTTCTTCCCTTGGTAGTTTTCGGACCTGATAAGGTTAAAGGCTTCAAGTGTGTAAAGGGACTCTTGAACTATGTCGTACATTTTCTTATACCACTCGTTCCCTTTTTCGTAGAAGGACTTAAAGAGCTCTTCTACAGTCTTAACTTCGCTGAACTTCTTTTTAATCTCCTCTTTCTTCTGGTAGCCTAAATCCTGGTAGAGCCTTCTTCCGTAGTGTTCAAGGAGATGTTTATACTCTTTTAGAGGTTTGTAAAAGAGGTAGTGGACCAGTTCATCTACTGTAGGCAGAGTTGACGGGTCTTCCTCGTGGTGTTTCCAGACCTCTTCAATTCCCTTTAAGAGCTCTGCGTCAATAATTTCTATGTTCATAGACTTAACAGGCTTGAAGCTCCTCTCTTTCCAGATTCTGTAAGCTTCAAGGAGGTGCTCACCTGCAGGAAGGGGATTTCCTTCATAGTCAACAAGGGCAAGCTCAAAGAGGACCTCTTTTTCCTCCTTTGATACAGAGTCAAAGCCTTCGTAGACGGCCCTTTCCAAGGAGTCCATAATGTCTTCAGATATTACCGTTTCAAGGGTAGGCGCTATTGTCTGGCAAGCAGCTTTTATCTCTTTGCCTAGAGCCGTTAAGGCGTAAACGTCTGAAGTGGGAACTGAAAAGGCAAGAAGCCTCATTGCTCCCATTAAAATCGGGAACCTTCCCCCTGCCGGAAGCATTGATGACTCTGCAGGACCTGCAGGCATCTCTTTAATGTATTGGCAGAGCTCCCTATCTATTATCAGCCTCGGGTGAGCGTTTTTAAATATCTCGTATATGTCCTTTGCATACTGGTTTACGGCTTTGAAAGTCCCTTTCTTCTCAATTTTCCTCTCTTCAATAAATCCCCTTTCCTCTAAGTGTTTTTCCGTTAAGGGGCCTGGAATATCGCCGTTCTCAATTGCGGTTTCAATCATCATAATTACTTCAGAGCCGAGCCACCTAAAGTTCTCGTCCCACTTTGAAGGGTGCTCAATTAAGCCTTTTTCTGTCATCTCTTCAATTATGTTGGCTAGAACTCTTCCCCAGTAGGTTAAGGAGTACTCTAAGGGGCGGACGAACCTTAAAAGTCCCATCCTTTCAAGCTCTAAATAAGGGTACTCTTCGCTTTTTACGAAAATCTGGCAGGTGGGAGCTCTGTTCTTCTCCTCCTCCCTAACTCTTAAAAGGGCAAGCGCGTGTTCTTTCTTTATTACCATTTCTCCCTCCTTTCTCCTTTTCTTGTAGAGTGTTTTGTTTTAAATTATGTTAAACAACTTTTGAAGTCAATAAAAGAGAGTAAGTTTTTCTTTAATTTTTTGTATCATTCTGATTCATGATAAAAGAGATTTACGAGATAAGGAAAATCTTACTTTTATCGGTAGCTATAGGGATATTAACTGGCCTCTTTACTGTTGCCTTCTTAAAGGGGCTTGAAATTTCAACTTACCTTTTCTTGGGGAAAGGGGCAGGCTACTTCCCTCCTAGGCCTGCAGGAGAGGGAGGGAAGGGCTTTTACGTTTTCTTTATAGAACATAAGTTCCTTCTTCCTTTCGTTACGGCCCTTGGAGGTCTCATTACTGGTCTTCTCATTTACTTTTTCTCTCCGGAATCTAAGGGGATAGGAACAGATGTTGCCATAAAGGCTTTTCATTACGGCCTCCCCGTAGGCATAAAAACTTCTATTTTTAAGCTCATAACTTCGGCTATAACTATTGGCTCCGGCGGTTCTTCAGGTAGAGAAGGGCCTATGGCCCTAATCGGTGCAGGAATAGGAAGGTGGTTTGGAGAGTTGTTAAAGCTCTCGCCTAGGGAGAAGAACATACTCCTTGCTGCAGGGCTAGGTGCTGGAATTGGGGCCGTCTTTAGAGCTCCCTTTGCAGGGGGCATACTAAGTGCAGAGGTTTTCTACAAGGAGGACTTTGAAGTTGAAGCTTTAATCCCCGGTTTTGTAGCTTCAATAGTTGCCTACATAGTTGCCGGCAGCTTTATAGGTTATGAGCCTCTCTTTTCAACTACTATTCCCTTTCCCCGTTTTTCTTCAGAGGAAATTGCAGGTTATGTGGTTCTTGGAATAGTCTCTGCTTTCGTGGCGAAGTTTTTAATATGGACTTTTTACAAAGTAAGAGACTTTTTTGAGCTCCTCCCCTTACATCCCGTTTTAAAACCTGCCTTGGGAGGGTTTTTAGTAGGAACTTTAGGCCTTATAACTCCTTTAGCTATCGGGAACTCTTACGGTTGGATTCAGCTTTTTATGCACTACGGTTTAACCTACATATCCCTTCCTCTCCTTATTTTAAGCCTTCCCCTGGTAATCCTTTCATTTTCAATAACCTTAGGTTCTGGAGGTTCCGGAGGAGTTTTCGGGCCTTCCTTGGTAGTTGGAGGCATTACGGGCCTCTCTCTTGCCTATCTCTTTAACAAAATGCTTTCAGCTCAGGTCTTTAGTATAGATACGATGACGATAGTAGGTATGACTTCTGTTTTTACCGCTGCTGCAAGCGCTCCCCTTTCAACTTTAATCCTCGTTGCAGAGATGACCCAAGGCTACAACATCTTACCCTACGCTCTTATCTCTATTGCCATAGCTCAGAACTTGGCAGGAAACGATAGAACCATATTTGAAAGTCAGGTATTAAATAGGTTTGAGTCTCCCGTTCATAAGGACGAGCTTAAGGCTTATATATTAAAGAGTGCAAAGGTCAAGGATGTTATGACCAAAGATGTTATAACCCTTTCCCCTGAAGACCCCGTGTTTAAAGCAAGGGAGATTATGGCTGAGAAGTTCATTGCGGGAATTCCTATAGTCGTAGGTAAAAAGGTAGTTGGCATTATTACTACTTCTGATGTCTTAAAGGTTCCAGCTGAAAGGCTTAAAGCTACTAAAGTTAAAGAGGTGATGACTCCGAACCCAGAGTGTGTTCTCCCTGAGTGGGACTTACTGACAGTTATGAGGCTCTTTGTAGGTAGGGGATACGGCAGAGCCCCAGTTGTTAAAGACTTAGATACCAAAGAGCTCGTTGGCATAATTTCAAGGGCCGACATAGCAAGGTATCTGGTTAGAAAAGGTGTAGTATGATAAAAAGGTTGCCTGAAGAGCTTATAAAAATCATATCTTCTGGCCAGATTGCTTACAGCCCCAAAGCTGTTTTAAAGGAGCTCTTAGAGAACGCCTTAGACAGCAACCCTTTAAAGGTAAAAGTTGACATTTCCAGCCCTCTTTCTTTCTCAGTTTCAGATGACGGAGAAGGTATAAGGTATAGAGAGCTCCCCTTGGCAGTGGAGAGGTTTGCCACCAGCAAAGTTAACAGCCTAGAAGACATTAAAAACTTGAAAACTTACGGCTTTAGGGGAGAAGCACTTTACGCTATTTCCCAGCACTGTAGGTTAACCATAAAGAGTAGGCACGCCCAGGAAGAGGTAGGAGGAATTTTAAAAGTAGAGGGAGGAAAGATAAAAGAGCATAGGCCTTATCCCTTTAGTAAGGGAACGAAAGTTGAGGTTAACGACCTTTTCTTTAACGCTCCCGTTAGGAGAAGGAGCCTAAGTAAAAGAGAAAAGGGGCGTATGGTAAGCCTTTCTAGGCTCTACGCCGCTGCCAACCCTGAAGTTGAGTTCCTCATCTGCCGTGAAAGGTTTTACAGGAGCTCCTTAAAAGAGAGGGTCTTTAGGGTATTTGGCAAAGAGTTTAAGTTTGTTCAAGGAGAGAGAGTTAAACTCTTTTACTCTCGGGAATTTAGCTCTGTTAGACAGCTTTTTTTAAACAGGAGACCTGTTGTCGTTCCGGAAGTTGAAGAGATTTTAAGCCAGAACAGACTTAAAAGTTATCTCCTCTTCATTGAAGTTGAACCGTCCGTTGTTGACTTTAACATTTCTCCTACCAAAGAGAGGGTTTTAATTGAGGATGACTCCCTTTTTGAAGAGGTGAGAGAGCTCCTTAAAGAGGAGTTTTCCCTTCCGAAGGTTTTGGTTTTTAAGGAAAGTAGCAAAGTTAATTACTATTCTCCCATTGAGCTTATAGGGACAGACGGAACCGTGATAGTAGCCCACGACCACGAGAACTTCTACTTCTTTGACCAGCACTTAGTGCACGAGAGGGTTAACTACGAAGAGCTCTTAAAGCTACTTAAGGAGGGTAAGCTTAAGAGAGTAAACCTTGTTCCTCCCCTTTTGGTTGAGGCTGAAGTTAAGGAGAAGTTAAAAGAGTTGGGAGCTCTCTTTCGGGAAGAAGGAAGTAAACTTGTAGTGGAAGCTATTCCTGAGATACTAGAAGTTGAGGACTTAAAAAACTTAAAAGAAGAAACCGTAGATAGCATTGCCTCAAGGGCTTGTAAAAGGGCTATAAAGGCCGGATATAGGGTGGTAAATGTAGAGCAGTTAAAAGAGCTCTTTGAAAAGTACCTCTGTTGTAAGGAGAGGGAAGTTTGTCCCCACGGGAGACCCATTTACTACAAACTTGAAAAGAAAAAGGTTTACAGGGAGATAGGGAGAAAACTGTGAAAAGAGAGATAATTGCAGGTTTAACTACCTTTTTTACGATGTCCTACATACTTGTTGTTAACCCTGCAATACTTTCAGCATGTGGAATGCCGAAAGAGGGAGTTCTCTTTGCAACTGCCGTTTCAAGTGCAATTGCAACTTTCCTTATGGGAGTTTACGCCGAACTCCCTTTTGCCCTTGCCCCTGGTATGGGGTTAAACGCCTACTTTTCATATACGGTATGCCTTCAAAAGGGGATAAGCTGGCACACTGCCCTTACTGCCGTCTTCGTTGAGGGGGTAATTTTCCTCATCATGGCACTTTTTGGTTTAAGGAAGGCTATACTTGAGTCAATCCCTAAGAATATGGCCTACGGGATTTCGGCAGGTATCGGACTCTTTATAACTTTAATTGGCTTAAAAAACGCCAAGCTCGTTGAGAGCTCAAAGGAAACTCTGCTAAAAGTTGGAGACCTAAAGAGCCCGGAAGCACTTATTACTCTTCTAACCTTAATCTTTATAGCCTTTTTAGTTAAAAGGGGAGTAAAGGGAAGCCTCTTAATGGGAATACTCTTTGCAACTGGCCTTGGAGCTCTCTTTGGAAAGGTAAACCCTCCTGCCTCTTTTGTGGGCCTTCCAAGGCCGACCTGTGCCTTCCAGCTGGACTTTTCCTCTATAGTTGACTTAACTATAGTTCCTGTGGTTTTAACCTTTTTAGCCGTTGACGTATTTGACACCGTAGGAACTCTCTCTGCCCTTTGTACGAGACTAGGAATACCTTTAAGCGATAAGCGGGTTGGGAGAGCTCTTACCTGCGACGCCGTGGGAACTACAATAGGAGGACTCTTAGGGACTTCAACTGTAACCACCTATGTTGAAAGTGCTACTGGAGTTGCTGCCGGTGGAAAAAGTGGTATAACCGCGATAACAGTTTCCCTACTTTTCCTCTTATCCCTTTTCCTTTACCCTCTAATAGCCGTTATTCCTACCTTTGCTACTTCTCCTGTTCTAATATACGTAGGTTTCTTTATGGCTCAAAGTTTAAAGAAAATTGACTGGGAAAACTTTACCGAGGCCTTCCCCGCTTTCATAACTTTCGTTGGGATTCCATTTACCTTTAGTATATCTGAAGGAATAGGTTTAGGTTTTCTCTTTTTCTTCTCTTTAAAGTTTTTAAACGCCTTGTATAAGAGGTTTTAACTTTTATATTAAGAGAATGCGAAAGTTAAAATCTTATTTTAAGGGGGTTATTTATGTGGAATAGCCTTAAGACGGTTATTCTCCTTGGCTTTCTAACGGGAATTCTCCTCGTTTTCGGTAAGCTCCTTGGCGGAAACGCCGGTATGGTAGTAGCCCTCTTTATGGCTGCAATTATGAACTTTGCAAGCTGGTTCTTCTCAGACAAGATAGTTCTCTCTATGTACGGAGTTAAGCTCCTGTCAGAGGAGGAAGCTCCCTGGCTTCACCAAGTCGTTGAAAAACTTGCAAAAAATGCCGGCATCCCTAAGCCGAAAGTGGGAATCGCCCCTATGGAAGTTCCCAACGCCTTTGCAACCGGAAGGAGCCCTAAGCACGGAGTCGTGGTTATAACTCCCAAAATAGCAGAGCTCCTAAACGAAGATGAACTTGAAGGGGTCCTTGCCCACGAGATTTCCCACATAAAAAACAGGGATACCCTAATTCAAGCAGTTGCGGCAACGATAGCAGGTGCAATTACTATGCTTGCCAACATGGCACAGTGGTTCTTACTCTTTGGAGGAACTAGAGATGAGGAGGAAGGAGGAGGGTGGCTTGAAGTAATAGGCCTTCTTTTAATGGTAATTCTCGCTCCCATAGCTGCGGCGATAATTCAAATGGCAATTTCAAGAGCAAGGGAGTATAAGGCAGATGAGACGGGAGGGATAATTTCCGGCAAGCCTGAAGCCTTGGCAAGTGCCCTAAAAAAGCTTGAGGACTACTCAAGGCGAATTCCTCAAGAGCTTGTAAAGCAAGAAGTAAACCCTACTACCAGCCACCTTTTCATAGTTAACCCCTTAAAGGGGGACTTCTTAGCAGAGCTCTTTTCTACCCACCCTCCAACTGACAAGAGAATAGCAAGGCTTTTGGAGCTTGCAAAAAGACTCTTTGGTAGAATAAGGGAAACTTTTTGGAAGTATTAGTGTAGGTGCCATTGAAAAAGGGGTGGGACTTTTTCTTTTCTTTCTTAAAGGGGTGTGCCAGGACAAACCTAATCCACCGGTTTGACCTCTCTTCAATTTCGGTCTTCTTTGGCCGGTGGATTCCCTTTGCTTTTGCTGTTGGAATTACTACCGGGGCTGTTGCCTCCTTTATGGACGTTATGATAGTTGAGCTAAACAAGATGATAATTCAAAACCCTCCCCTCCTTAGCCTATATCCCATTTTAGTTTCCGTTATAACCGGCTTAGGCCTATCTGTGGACCCTTCTATTGGAGGACCCGGAATAGGTTATGCAATTCTTCACTTAAAGACTAAATATTACATTCCCGTAAAGACGGTTATCCTAAAGCTGATAACGTCAACCTTTGCCCTCTCTGGAGGTTTTATAGCTGGTAGGGAAGGTCCTTCTTTCTTTATAGGAGTTGCAATTGGCGAGTGGTTTGGTAAGGCCTACGGACTAGGCAAGAGGTATAAGAACCTGTTGGGACTAATAGGGGGAGGTGCTTTTACCGGAGCTCTCTTAAAAGCTCCTTTGGGAAGTGCCATATTTGCAATGGAGCTTGAGGAGATGTACAACCTAGACTACCGTCCTTTTGTCCCTATGATTATTGCTTCAATAATAAGTTATTTAACCTTTTCCTTTTTTAGGGGCGAAAGTGCCTTTATTACCCTTTCTAAAGAGCCCGTGTGGAACTTAAACACGATTCCCTACATAGTAGTAATGGGGCTTGTAATAAGTTTGGTAATTTACATTTACACCTTTGTGTTTCACACCTGCAACTGCATTTCAAAGTACTTTGAACCGAAAATAAGGCCGGTAGTAGGAACAGTACTTGCGGTTCCTGTCCTACTTCTACTTTACTTGATTACTAACGATACAGACTTCCTCTCTGCACCTGCTCACATGGGGGTGGTTTCAAAGCTGGCTCAAACTCTCTTTCCTATAGGGATTGACCTTTTAATAATATTTGTGGTTCTCATAACTACGAGTTTAACCCTTGCCTTTGGTATTCCCGGTGGTTTGGTCCTTCCAAACCTTTTAATAGGTGCTGCAGTTGGAAATATGTTCGGCCACCTTTTCCCCCAAGAGGTTGTTACCTTTACTCTGGCAGGAATGGGGGCAGCCTTAGCTGCAGGTGCTAAAACCCCTCTTGCTGCAATAGTGATGATTACAGAGATGACCCACGCAGACGTCGTTATACCGATGACTGCTGCGATAATAACCAGCTACACTACCAGCTTTGGTTTTAGCCTTTACTTGGGACAGGAGATAAAGTTAAAGCCTATGGCAGGTAAAGGGGAAGACCTTGATTAAAGGAAGGAGGATAGTTTTAGGTATAACCGGCAGCATTGCGGCTTATAAAGCTATAGAGGTTATGAGGGAGCTCCAGAAAAGGGGAGCTCTCGTAAAAGTAGCCTTAACCCCTTCTGCTAAAGAGTTTGTCTCCCCGTTAACCTTGGGAGTCCTTTCAGGTAGTAAAGTTTACGGTGAGGTGATTCCTAGGTCTTCAAAGGAAATAGAGCACACGGAGCTTTCAAGCTGGGGGGAGCTCCTTTTAATAGCTCCTGCAACTGCCAACACCATAGCAAAGATAGCCTGCGGAATTGCAGATACTCCCGTCTGTGAGCTGGCACTGTGTATGGGAAAAGGTATTATCGCTCCTGCAATGAACTATAGGATGTATGAGAATCCTATAACTCAGGAAAACTTGAAGAAACTATCCTCCTTAGGTTGGGAAGTCGTTGAACCTGCAGTAGGAGAGCTTGCCTGCGGCGAGTACGGGAAAGGGAAACTTGCTCCCGTTGAAGACATAGTAGATTCAGCTACTTATTGGTTTTACCCGAAACTCTTAAAAGGTAAGAAGGTTGTTATAACTGCCGGTCCTACTAGGGAGTACATAGACCCCGTTAGGTTTATCTCTAACCCTTCAAGTGGGAAAATGGGGTTTGCCCTGGCAAAGGTCGCAGCTGCAATGGGGGGAGAAGTCTTCTTAATTACAGGTAAGAGCCCTTTAAGGACCCCCTACAAAGTAAAGAGAGTTGATGTAGAAACCGTTGAAGAGATGAGGGAAGCCGTTTTAAGGGAAGTAGAAAACGCTGACCTTTTCGTTTCTGCTGCAGCTGTTGGAGATTACAGGCCTAAAGAGTTTTCTAAGGAGAAGATAAAGAAAGAGAAAGGGGAGCTCCTCCTTCCTTTGGTAAAGACTCCGGACATACTAAAGGAAGTGGCACAGAAAAAAGGAAAGGAGCTTGTAGTTGTAGGTTTTGCTGCTGAGACAGAAAAGATTAAAGATAATGCCCTTAAGAAGTTGAAAGAAAAGGGCTTAGACTTGATAGTTGCCAACGATGTGAAAAAGGGGATTTTCGGGAGCTCTGAAACGGAAGTCCTAATCGTCGGTAAAGACTTTGAAAAGGAAGTAAAGGGAAGCAAGGAAGAGGCAGCGTACGCTATTTTAAAAGAGGCAGCTAAGCTCTTATCTTAGCTACCCCTTCTTAGTCTTTGCCAGTTTGACCTCTCCAGTTTCCTTGTCGTACTCAATTCTTGGAAAGAGGATTTCCCTTTTTTTAAGCTCTACTCCAGCTTTCATACCTCCCCAAGTTCTAAACTCTTGGGCTCTCAGCTGGGAAACTTCCTTTTTTAAGGAAAGGAGCTCTGCCATTTTCTCAGAAGAGGAGGGCATGTAAGGGTAAAGGAACGCAGTAATGAACCTTAAAGACTCAACCATACTGTACAAGACGGTATCAAGCTCTTCCTCTTTCCCTTCCTTTCTTAAGCTCCAGGGAGCTCTCCTGTCTATGTAGTAGTTAACAAAGCCTACAAACTGCCAGATTTCATCTAAAGCCCTAGTTAATTCTGCCTTTGGAATTATGTCTTCCAGCTTGTTTAATGTGGAAAGGGCCCTTTCCTTTATCTCCCTGTCAAGCTCTGTAAACTCTCCTTTGTAGCTTGGGACTACTCCGCTTCTATACTTATTAACCATTGAAAGGACGCGGTTAAACAGGTTCCCAAGGTCGTTTGCCAGCTCTCCGTTTATCCGAGAAACGAGTTTTTCGTAGCTAAAGTCTCCGTCAAGGCCGAAGGAGACCTCCCTAAAGAGGAAAAACCTTACTTGGTCAACTCCAAACTTTTCAACAATTTCAAAAGGGTCAACAACGTTTCCCTTAGACTTACTCATCTTCTCGCCTTCAACGGTCCACCAGCCGTGGGCAAACACCCTCTTGGGTATTTCAAGACCTGCAGACATTAAAAAGGCAGGCCAATAGACTGCGTGGAACCTAAGTATGTCTTTCCCTACAAGGTGGAGGTCTGCAGGCCAGTAGCGGTTAAGCCTTTGTGTATCGTCTGGGTATCCAACTGCTGTTAAGTAGTTGGTTAAGGCGTCAAACCAAACGTAAATAACGTGCTTATCGTTTATTGGAACTGGAATTCCCCACTTAAAGCTGGTTCTTGAAATAGAGAGGTCCTTTAATCCCTGTTTTACAAAGTTTATTACCTCATTTCTCCTAAACTCCGGAGCTATAAAGTCTGGCCTTTCTTGGTAGAGCTCAAGGAGCTTGTCCTGATACTTGCTTAACCTGAAAAAGTAGCTCTCCTCCTTAACTTTTACCACTTCCCTTTTACACATAGGGCAGAGTTTACCTTCTATTAAGTCCTTTTCTGTATAGTAGCTCTCGCAGGGAATACAGTACCAACCCTCGTACTCTCCAAGGTAGATGTCTCCCCTTTCGTAGCACCTCATAAAGATTTCCTGAACGGCCTTTACGTGCTTGGGGTCTGTTGTCCTTATAAAGTGGTCGTAGGAGATGTTTAGTTTTTCCCAGAGTTTCTTGAATGTAGGAACTAAAGAGTCAACGAACTCTTTAGGGGTCATTCCCCTCTTCTTTGCGGCCTCTTCTATTTTCTGTCCGTGTTCGTCTGTTCCCGTTAGGAAAAAGACATCCTTTCCTAAAAACCTGTTAAACCTCGCTATAACATCTGCTGCCGTTGTTGTATATGCGTGGCCTAAGTGGGGCTTGTCGTTAACGTAGTATATAGGAGTGGTTATGTAAAACTTCTCCATGTTTCCTCCTTAAACGGGAACGTTAAACTCCCTTAAAACCTCGTTGAGGGAGGTTTTCTTGTCCGTTGACTCTTTCCTCTTTCCAATTATTAGGGCACAAGGGATGTGGTACTCTCCCGAAGGGAACTTCTTTACTCTGGTTCCGGGAATTACCACGCTCCTTGCAGGAACCCTTCCCCTATACTCTACTGGCTCTTCTCCCGTAACGTCTATTATCTTGGTTGAAGCTGTAATTACAACTCCTGCTCCAAGCACCGCTTCTTCCTCAATAACTGCTCCTTCAACTATTATGCACCTGGAACCTATGAAGCAGTTGTCCTCAATTATTACTGGGGTTGCGTTTGGAGGTTCTAAAACTCCTCCGATTCCGACTCCTCCCGAAAGGTGAACGTTTTTCCCTATTTGTGCGCAGGAGCCTACGGTTGCCCAAGTGTCAACCATCGTTCCTGAGCCTACGTAAGCTCCTATGTTTACGTAAGAGGGCATAAGTATTGCTCCCGGTTCAATGAAGGAGCCGTACCTTGCAGTTGCAGGGGGGACTACCCTTACTCCAAGTTTGTCCCACCCCTTTTTTAGGGGAATCTTGTCGTAGTATTCAAATGGCCCTAATTCCATGACTCTCATTTGGGAAATCGGGAAAAAGAGTAGAATGGCCTTTTTAACCCACTCGTTTACCTTCCAGTTCCCAACGCTTATCCTTTCTGCTACCCTTAGCTTCCCTTTGTCTATAAGGTCAACAGTTTCCCTAACTGCTTCTTTGTACTTTTCTTCTTTTAAGAGCTCCCTATTTTCCCAAGCTTCTTCAATTAGACTCTTGAGCTCTTCCATTTTAAACCTCCTAGTTAAAAGTGGCAGTTAGCGGAGCGTGGTCTGAAGGGATGATTTTACCTCTCTTTTCTCTAAGTTCAAGTTCAACCCTACATTCTAGGCACCTCTTTAAAAGAGGTTTTGTCGCAAAGATGTAGTCTATCCTGAGACCTCTGTTTTGGCTAAAAGCTCCACTTTCTATGTCCCACCAAGTATAAATTTTCTCCTTTGGGTGAAGTTCCCTTAAAAGGTCGTAAAGGCCAAAAGAGAGGAGCTCCCTTAAAGCCTCCCTCTCATCTTCCATAAAACCTGCTCTTCCTCTCCATATGAGAGGGTCGTAAACGTCAAGTTCTGTTAGGGCTACGTTAAAGTCTCCAAGGAGGATAAGGGGCTCTTCCGGAGAGAAGTTCTCTTCCAGGTAGAGTTTTAGTTTAGTTAAGAAGTATATCTTGTAGGCGTGCCTTTCTGTTCCTTTCTCCCCTCCCCTTGGAATGTAAACGTTTACGAGGGTGAAATCTTTAAACTTAGCGGTAATTATTCTCTTTTCGTCTTCTTCCCCCTCGGGCCAGCCTTTTAAGATGCTTATAGGTTTTTCTTTGGAACAGACTGCAACTCCGTTATATGCCTTCTGGCCGTGCACGAAGCACTCGTAGTTTAAACTCTTAAACAGTTGGTAAGGGTAGAGCTCCTCTTCAACCTTTATCTCTTGAAACCCTATGTAGTCAATGTCCTCTTTTTTAAGCCATAAGGAAACAAGCTCTTCTCTTGCTCTTATAGAGTTAACGTTCCAAGTTGATACTTTAAACATTTAGCCTCTGATTCTGTTTGCTATTGTTATCCCTATCTTCTCAATTTCCGTTGCGATTTTGTCAATTTTACTCTGGAACAGGTTGTAGAAGATAACTGCAGGTATCGCAACGATTAAACCGAAAATCGTCGTTAAGAGGGCTTCTGCTATTCCCGCCGAGAGCTCCTGAGGGCTTCCGAAGGCTCCTCCTCCCTTTAAAACGCCAAAGATGTTTACCATTCCAAGGACCGTTCCCAAAAGTCCCAAAAGGGGGGATATTGCGGCTATGGTTGCAAGGAGGGTAAGTCCCCTCTCAAGTTCTGCCAGTTTCTTTTTAGCACTTACTTCGTAGGCTTTTATAAAAGTATCCTTGGAAAAGAAAACCATGACTTTTACCGTTTCGTAAATTAATTGACTGAAAAAGCTCTTTCTTGACTTACAGAGCTCTACAACGTCTGCCACCTTTCCCTTTGAGAAAAGTTCAGAGAAAGCGTTAACTTCGTTTTGAGGGAGGAGAGAAGAGCTCCTTAGAACTATTAGCTTTTCAATTATAACTGCAACCGAGATAACCGATAGAAGCAATATCAGGTAGCCTACAATTCCAGACTTCTGGAGTATTTCTATTCCTGCCATTTCCCCCTCACCCCTTTAGGGAGTTTCCTTGCAAAAGTGAGGTAAGCTGTGTGGGCAGGCATCCTGTCTTCGGGTCTAAACCTTTCTGGAACGGTTTTATACTTTCTTAGGAGTATTTCGCAAACTTCAATATCTGAAAAGGGCATTGTTTTTAGAACTTTTAAAGTTTCAATAACTTGGTTTGCCGTGGGAACGAGGATTCCTAAAAACCTTCCCGTTTTTAAAGCCTCGTAGGCCTTATCTAAATAGAGCCAAGGTTCTCTAACGTCAAGGAAAAGAGCGTCTGCCTCTTCTCTCTCGTCAAACCCCTCTCCAATGTCCCTGTTTTTAACTTCTACCCTCTCACTTAAGCCAAATTTCCTTAAATTTGAAAGTGCGTTCTTTATAAACTCTTCCCTCCTTTCGTAGCTTACTACTTTACCCTTTTCTCCTACTGCTTGGGCAAATACTGCCGTTAGAGCTCCGCTTCCTATTCCGCTCTCAACCACCAAGTCTCCAGGCTTTACGTCAAGCTTTAAAAGTATGTAAGCGGCGTCTTTAGGATAGACTATCTGGGTAAGCCTGTTTAGCTTGTTCATTATAAACTCGTAAAGTGTGCAGGGAAGGACTAAGTATTCCTCTCCTTTGTGGGTTTTTACTAAAGAACCGTAAGGTATTCCGTAGAGGCTTTCTAAGCTTAATTTCCCTTTGTCTGTATTGAATTCCCCTTTAGTTAGGGAGAGGTTTATGAAGTACTTTTTTCCCTTTTCCAGGTCAAGTAGAATAACCAAGTCCTCAGGTTTAACTCTATCCTTTCTCTCCATTTAACCTGCCTTGTGCCTTAACTATTATTACTACTTCTCCCCTGTAAACTATGTTTCTCTTTAAGTTATTTATGCTCTTTAGTAAGTAAAGGGGAACTCTAAAGGCTTTAGCTATCCTTTCTAACCTTGTAGTTTTTCTTGGAACATAGACGAATACCTTATTTGCTTTTGAATACCTCAAAACCCTATAGTTTTTAATGTGGTTAGACAGGGCGTAAACTACCCCTCCTGCAGGGACTATCTTCCTTTTGTAGGTCTTATTATACAGATACAGCTCCTCAGGGATTACCTTTAATTTCCTTGCGATTCTGTAAAGTGATGTCCTTGAGGAAACTTTAATCGTTATTAAAGTACTCTTAGAAGGCTTTTTTAAAAGGCCGTTGGCCGATACTTGCCACAAGACGGCGTAGAACTTGGGAACGTAGTTTAAGGTTTCGTTGGGAAGTTTTGTTAAATCCCAGAACTCGTCAACTCCGAGAGCTTTTATCCTCTTCTTGATTATTCCCGGACCTGCATTGTAGGCGGCAATTGCTAGGTCCCACCTTTTGAAGGTGCGGTAGAGCTCCTTTAGATACCTTGCCGCTGCCTTTGTTGACTTTATAATGTCGTACCTTTCATCTATAAAGTGATTTACTTTTAGTCCCAGCCTTCTTGCAGTTTCCGGCATAAGTTGCCAAAGTCCCGCTGCTCCTGCTTTAGATAGTGCCCAAGGTTTTCCGTTGCTTTCTACTATCGCTAAAAGTGCAAGCTCTTCCGGTAGGCCTTCCTCTTTGAATATTTTGGCTACTTTAAAGTATATGGGCTTGTAGGCGTCAACTGTGGAGTAGAGTTTTAGCCTGTTCCACCTGTCTTTGTAGTAAGAGCGCCAAAACTGAAAGGAGGGTTTGTCCCAAGGTATGTTAAAGAAAAGCTCTGTTTTACAAGTTCTCCCTTGAGAAAAACAGGGAAGGAGGAGAGAGGATTCCTCTTTTACGACGGTGGAGAGCTCCCCTCCCAAAGCCACTTTAAACATTAAAAGGAAGAGGGCAAGGAGCCTAAGCATTCCTCATCACCTCTTCCGGCATGTCAAAGTTTGAGTAAACCTCTTGAACGTCGTCAAGGTCTTCAAGTGCCATAAGTAATTTTAGGACTTTCTGGGCCGTTTCTCCTTCAACTCTGGTGGTAGTCGTTGGAATTAAGTCAAGCTTTGCCTCTTCTACCTCTATTCCTGCATCTACCACGGCCTTTCTTACCTGTTCAAGCTCTGAAGGCTCCGTGTAGATTACGAACTTGTCCTCTTCCCTTACAACGTCTTCAGCGCCTCCTTCTATGGCAGCCATCATTACCGTCTCTTCGTCGTACTTTTCTGCGTCAACGGTAATTACTCCTTTTCTGTTAAACAGGTAAGATACGCACCCTGAAGTTCCTAAGTTCCCTCCGTACTTTGAGAAAACGTGCCTTACCTCTGAAGCGGTTCTGTTTCTGTTATCGGTTAGGCACTTAACTATTACTGCCACTCCTCCAGGTCCGTACCCTTCGTAAGTTATCTCTTCGTAAGACTCTCCCTGAAGTTCCCCTGTTCCCCTTTTTATAGCCCTCTCTATGTTTTCCTTGGGCATGTTAAACTTTCTTGCTTTCTCTATTGCTGCTCTTAACCTCGGGTTTTTCTCAGGGTCTCCTCCTCCTTCCTTTGCTGCTACGGTAATCTCCCTTGCAAGTTTTGTGTATATCTTTCCTCTCTTTGCGTCCTGAGCAGCCTTTCTGTGCCTTATGTTTGCCCATTTAGAGTGGCCTGCCATCTTTACCTCCTTACTTTGTTTGGCCTTAGAGAATTTAAGGTTCTATTCCCGTAAATACCAGCTTACCGTGTTTTACTCCTTTTAGTGAGAGGAGTTTGTCTGCAAGCTCTTTTATCCTCCTTGCCTCTCCCTTTACGGCTATAGTTTCCATACAGTGGTTGTGGTCTATGTGGATGTGCATTGTTGATATTATGTTGTCTAAATAGCCGTGCTCTATGTCAGTTATCCTTTCAACGAGCTCCTTTTGGTGGTGGTCGTAAACGAGGGTTATTGTTCCAAATGCAAACCTGTTCTCCTCTAAACTGTCTTCAATGAGAGCTCCCCTTATTAAATCCCTAACCGCCTCTGAACGGCTAAGGTATCCTTTCTTTTCCATCATCTTTTCAAACCTTTCAAATAGCTTCTCGTCTAAAGAGACCGTAAACCGTACTAGCTTTCCCATCTTTTAAACCTCTTAAAAGGTCTTATCCTGTAAGGAACCTTTAGCTCTTCTGCGAGCTCTTTAAAACCTTCCCTGTTAAATCCCGGGTAGTCAACTGCAGTTATTACTACTTTAAATCCCTTCTCTTTTGCCTTCTTTATAAACTCAATTAAACTTTCCCAACTACCCTTTCCGAACTTAGGGTTAACTACCTTGTAGTATTCTTCAGGATTGGATGCGTTAACGCTTACGCTGAAACTATCTACAACTCCCTTTAACTCGTCCAATACTTCCTTGTTTTTAGTTATTAAAAAGGCCAGTCCGCAAGTGTCAACTCTAACCGGAGTCTCCTTTGAGAACTTCTTTACCCAAGAGGCTATCTCTTTTAGCTCTTTAAACCTTTCAAAGGGTTCTCCGTACCCGCAGAAGACTATCTCACTGTAAATTTTAGGGTTCTTTATTCTGTACATGTATTCCTGAGCAATAGGCTCCCTTTTTAGGTTTAGGTTATATCCCAGTATGAAGTCCTCCTTTCCCCTGAAGCAGAACTTACAGGAGCACGGACAATTGGTAGTTAAGTTAATGTAAAGCTTGTCGCCAACTTTATAGACTAACCTTTCCTTTTCTTCTTCTTGGGTTAAAGGCAGACTGAAGAGCCTTTTGGCATTAACGGTTGTTATCCTGTCTATGTCAGAGAAAGAGAGGCCTAAGTAGTCTGCAATTGCCTTTGCAGTGTAGGCTACAAAGGTAGGTTTGTTCCTCTTTCCCCTAACCGGCTGAGGAGAGAGGTATGGGGAATCGGTCTCTACAAGGAGTCTTGATGAGGGAACGAACTTTACAGTTTCTCTAAGAGAGTTGTTTTTCGGGTAGGTGAAAATCCCTGAGTAGGATATGTAGAGGCCTTCGTCAAGGGCCGCTTCTAAGAGCTCCTTTTCTCCGCTAAAACAGTGGACTACCCCTTTTACTCCTTTAAATTCCTTTCTTATAAACTCTGCCATCTCTTTTGCTGCGTTTCTGGTGTGGATTACTACTGGCAAAGAGAGCTCCCTTGCAACTTCAACTTGCATCTTTAGCACTTCGTACTGCTTTTCCTTGGGAGAGAGGTTCCTGTAAAAGTCTAAACCGGCTTCTCCTATTGCAACGACTTTCCTTGAGCTCTTTGCAGTTTCCAGCACCTTCTCGTAGTCTCTCTCTGAGTAGTTTTTTGCCTCGTGAGGGTGTATTCCTACGGTGGCAAAGATTTTCTTGGAGCTCTCAGCAACTTTTATTGCTCTTTTACTGTCTTCAAGCTCGCACCCTACCGTGATAACTGCGTCAAGTTTCTCTTCACATTCTCTTATTACTTCTTCCCTATCTCCGTCAAACTGGGGAAAGTGAAGGTGGGCGTGGGTGTCTATCAACTTTTCCTCCACTTTAAAATTGTCTCAAATCCTTCTTTTTTTAGCTTACTTTTAGCTTCTTGGGCCTCCTTTAAGTTTTTAAAGAACCCAACTATAACTTTTGCTCTCTTACTTTCAAAGAGAACTTTGGCTTTTATTCCCTTTTCCTTAAGCCTCTTTACAAGTTTTACTGCGTTTGACTGGTTTTTAAACACTCCCACTTGAAGGTAGTAAAGTTTGCCGTTTTCTTTACTTTTAGCTTCTTTTACGGTCTTTTTCATCGTTTCCTTTGTTTTGTTTTCCTTCTCCTTTGGAGTTTCAGTTTCTCCTTTTTCTCCTTTCCCTGTTTCCTTTTGGTTTTCACTTAGTTTTAAAGCCAAGCTCTGCTTTTTGTTTTTGTTGGTTGTGTTTCCACTTGTGGGTGTGGAATTGGAGTTTTCCTCCATTTGAGGCTCTTGGGCTTGCACTTCCGTAGGAATTTGAGGGGGAGGAACTACCTTCTCTTCAATCTCCGGTTGAGGCCTTGAGACGGGAGTAAGGGTTGCAAAGGTCTTTATTATTTGCTTTTTCTCAATTTCGCATTTTTCCTTCTCTTCTTTAATTCCGGCTTTTTTACCTAAGAAATAACCGGTTCCGTAGGAGAGGGAGAAAATCGCTACGAAGGCTAAGGTTAGGGCAATTAACAGTTTTTTATCCTTCTCCATTACATCCTCCTTGGAGCTTTAACGTTTAGTATTTTAAGTCCAATTTCAATTGTCTTCCTAACTCCCTCTATTAGGTAGAGCCTTGCTTGCGTAAGTTCTCTGTTTTCCCTGTTTACTACTCTGTGCTTGTTGTAGAACTTGTGGAGAGTGGAAGAGAGCTCTATAAGGTAGTAAGTTATCCTGTGGGGCTCTCTCTTTTGTGCGGCTTTTTGAATCTCGTACTTTAAAAGGTAGCTCTTTGTTATTAGCTCCCTTTCTTCTTGGGAGTTTAAAAGGTGTAGGCTGTCGGGAGAGGGGTAGAAGCCTTCTTCTTTTGCTTTGTCAATTATGCTACATAGCCTTGCGTGGGCATACTGTACGTAATAGACGGGGTTTTCGCTCTTTGTGGATAGGGCAAGGTCTATGTCAAAGTCAAGGGGGGTGTCGTGGCGTTTTAGGAGGAAGAAAAACCTTACGGCGTCAGCTCCCACTTGGTTAATTAGCCACCTTAAGGGCACAAACTCCCCCTTTCTCTTAGACATTTTTACCTCTTTTCCCCCTTTAAAGAGCTTAACAAGCTGTATTAAAATAACTTCCAGCCAGTCTGGGTCTTTCCCAAGGGCTTCAATTGCTGCCTTAACTCTCTTTATGTAGCCGTGGTGGTCTGCACCCCAAACGTTAATTGCCTTGTCGTATCCCCTTTTTATTTTGTTGTAGTGGTAGGCTATGTCTGAGGCAAAGTAGGTGTATTCGCCGTTTGAGCGCTTAACTACTCTGTCTTTGTCGTCTCCAAAGGCCGTTGTTTTCAGCCACAGAGCTCCCTCTTTTTCGTAAACTAACCCTTTTTCCTTTAGCAAGTTTAACACCTTCTCTACTTCTCCCTTTTCGTAAAGGCTCTTTTCGCTAAACCAGTTGTCAAACTCTACTCTAAGCTCCTTTAAGTCCTCTTTTATTCTTTTAAGTAAGAACTCCTTACCAAATTCTGAAGCTTCTTTAACTGCTTCTTCTTCGGCTAGCTCCACTATTTTAGGGTTCTTCTTTAAAAGCTCCCTTGCCACTTCAGTTATGTATTCTCCCTGGTAGGCGTCTTCTGGGAGCTCCACCTTCTCTCCATTTAGCTCTTTTATCCTGTAGTAAATTGAAATTCCTAAAAGCTTTATCTGCCTTCCTGCGTCGTTAATGTAAAACTCCCTTTCAGGTTTATATCCGGTTAACTTCATTATCCTGTAAAGGACATCTCCTACAACTGCTCCCCTTCCGTGGCCTACGTGAAGTGGGCCTGTAGGGTTTGCTGAGACATACTCTAAAAGGACCTTTTCTCCCTTACCCAAATTGGAAGCGTAAAACTCTTTCTCAACTATTTCTTTTAATAGCTCCTCGTAGAAACCCTGGCTAAAGGTAAAGTTTATAAACCCCCCTCCTGCAACTTCTACCTTTTCAAACTGGGGGCTTTGGGAGAGTTTCTCTGATATCTCCTTTGCTACTTCAAAGGGATTCTTCTTTAACTCCCTAGACAAAAGAAAGGCAATGTTTGTGGAAAAATCTCCAAACTCTTTCTTCTTAGGCTTTTCAAAGCTTGCCCTTTCAAAGGGCTCTTCATTCTCAAACTTAAAAAGCTCCCTAACAGCTTCCTTAACCTTTTCCTTTATAAACTCCTTCATTTTCTTCCTCTCTTACGACTTCACGGCTTTTGATTTAGCTATTTTACAGAATAGTCGCCAAGAAAGCTTAGCTTTTTAAAGGGAAGGTGAAT
>JALSNF010000057.1 GCA_026987115.1 Desulfurobacteriaceae bacterium | reverse complement strand
TCCTTATGAGTTTTTCACTTTCTATTAACTGACTGATTCCAAGAGCTGTTTCTAAATCGCTCCAGTTCTCTTTATGCTGCCTTTGAAAAAATCGTATCAGGACGGGAAAAACGTCTTTTTTCTTCTTCATTATTAGTTTTGTATTGCCTAGTCCTGGTATTATTACTGGCTTAATACCTTGTTGACTTACTATTTCTTCTGAAAACTTTGGAAGGTCCCCTTTAAATAAAGGGGTTTGGGGAAGCTTATTTTTGTAAAAGGCTACTCCTCCGTAAATTGATTTTGCACATCCAGAAAAGTTGTTGTTAAAGGTATCTGACTCAAGCCAGGAGGAAGAGGCTAAGTGGTATGGGTCTAAATAGAGGTTTCTATAACTCAGGAAAGAGATGTTTATAACTGATGTTTCAACTCCATTTCCTCCGTTATCTACTATTAAGTTGTCTTTTATAAACGCATTAAGCGAGTTCCTAACGTAGATTCCGTAGTTTCCATTTTGAAGTAATGTGTTTTTTAAAATGGCTTGGTTATCACTTTCAAGGAGACTTATACCCCCTAAATTGTTTCTAAAAATAAGATTTCCTATCATTAAAGCTTTTGAACGTCTATCCATCATTATGCCTGCACCGCTGTTGTTAAAAACTATGTTGTTGAATATCTTTCCCCTTACATATCTTGAAAATACTATTCCGTGAGCCTTTCGGGCACCTTCTATTATGTTAAATCCGATTAATATGTTTTTACTCCAGTCGTGGGGGTCTATATTATATTGATAATTGTCTTTTATGTGGTTTCCAAGTATTACTAGTTCCCTTGCTCTATTGCTATAAATTCCCATATAGTTATCTGTTATCCTGTTCCCTACAAATATTCCCTTTGTCCCTCTTAAATTTGTTAGTAGTGGTTTAAGCTTTAGTCCCTTTATTGAAAAAAGGTTTTTTATAACCGGCCATCCTGTTATGCTTAACCCGAAACTTGCAAAAAGTCCCCTGTACCCTAACCCTTTAATTTTTGACGAGACTATAACTAAACTCCCTCCTTTAACTGCCGTAATGAAGGGACGGGGAGGTTGCTTACCGTATAAGTAGTAATTTTTATACTTTATCTTCCCAATTGGGTAGTACCTTTTTCTCTTATCGTCCCAAGTTTCAATTAAGGAATCTTTTATCCACAGTTCTCCTGCGCACATTATGGGAGCTCCAGGCTCAAAAGCCAGTTTAAGTTTAACTCCCCTGATTACAAGCCCTCCGTTGGGTCCTATAAATAAAGGAGCTTTTAAGACATAACTTCTCCCTTCTTTCTTGATAAGACCTGTCTTTTTAAGCTTCTTGTAAAGGCTTTCTATAGATGCTATTCCTTTAGATACAATTATCATCTTAACATTCTTAAATTTCCACTTAAGGTAGTAGTCCTCGTAAGGGAGAACGTAGAGCCTTTGAACAGGTTCTACCTCCACTTTAAAGTCTTGAGAAGTTCTAGGAGGTATTAAGCTTGCTGGGGAAAATTTCTTCCTAATTTCTTCAAAAGAAGGGATGTCTTCCCGAATTTTCTTAGGCCTTTGGGGAATTATTGTTTCTTTAAGCTCGTTTTTAGGGATTTTTATAAGTTCCCTTTTACCAATTTTAAGGTAAAGATTGTTCTCTTTACCTAAAACCGTTTGAGTTAAAAAGGTTAAGCTTAGAAGCGTTGTTAATATCCTTTTCCCCATTTTTAGTACCTAGCGAAAAGTTTAAATAAGGGTTTAAGGTAGGAAGGTGTTAGGTCAAATATAACGTTTACAGAAGTTCCGAGTAATCTAATATTCCTAAAGTTATTAGGAAGGGAAATCCTTACTCTGTCGTAGTTTGTTGCAAAGGCGTATGCTGGCATCGGTGTTGTTTGATGAAGGGCAGACAGTGAGACTGGGGTTTCTATCTTAATAACTCTTCCTTCAATTACTTTCCCTGAAGGGAAGATTATTATTGCCTCTTCACCTATTCTCAACCTTTCTGTATCTTTGTGTAGTATGTTTGCTGTAATAAAAAGTTTTCCTCCTTTTGGAAGGACCTGAAAGAGAGGGTCTCCTTCCCTTACAAGGTCATATTCCCTTACTAAGGGTTTATATAATTTCCCCTCAACGGGAGACTTTATGATAATTGGGAAACCGTTTATAGCCCTTACTGTTCCGAGAACGGCTCCTTTTTTAATTTCTTGTCCTTTTTCCCATTTGGACTTTGACTGGAAGATTCCACTTGCAGGTGTTCTTATAACCTCAAGTTTTGAGTCAACAAACGCTGAAACGGCCTTTACTTGGAAAATCCTTGTGTAGAGAGCATCAAGAAGGAATAAAGTTAGAGTTACTGCTATTATGAAAAATAGTGAAAAGATAAAGATTCTTCTAACCCATTCTGCAGTTCTATTACTTTCAGGTGGAGATGGCCTGCTTTTTTCTAATGCTTCTCTTAGGTCTTCTCTTTTTATTACGTTTATGAACTCATCAAGGGAAACGATAGAACCTTCCAGATAGGCCTCTATTATATCTTGCATTAAAGAAATCTGCTCAGGGCGAAGTTCTGTGAAACGGCATCCTACCGTTCCGTCCGGGTTCTTCCTTAAGAACTCAAGTTTTATGTCCTTAATTACTGTATCAAAGGTATCAAACGGGACTACTAAGTTCCCGACTCCCCACTTCCTTTCAAGGTACTTTTCTGGAAGGTCTATGATTGCACAACCACCTAACGACCAATCTTTAAGTTTGTATCTTTTACCGTCAATTTCTATATATGCAGGGATTTTAAAGCGAGGGTAATGTCTTGTAGGTTCTGCTTCATACTTTACTTTCTTTACCTCAGGTCCCTTTTCCACTTTTTCCCCCTTTAATTTGGAAGTATTATTTTTGTTAAATTTATTATGTCGTACTTATCAAAGAAACCTATTAGAAAACCAGTTAATATTAGGAAAAGAAGGACTTTAGTGTAGAGCTCCAAGTTAGAAGAAACTTCTACGTATATTCTGTCTAGTTTACTTTCCTTTCCTGCAAGGACTGTCTTCTGCCTTGTCCACTTTTGACGGTAAAGGTGGCTTGATATGTATATCTTAACTAAGGAGCCGTATATCTGGTTAAAGTAAAGAAGCGGAACCCAACTTACGAAGAAATCTTTTCTTTGAAGAGCATAGTATAAGACCATTAAGAACCTAGTAAATAGTACCCACCATATATAGGCTAGAAAGATGTCTCCACCCCATTTAATAGCACCTAAAATAGAACCAACAAGACCGTAAAGACCTGTCCACATAGTTATTCTTTGGTCTCTTATTAAGTACCACATATGAGGTCTTGTAATTTTCATTGGTATTTTCATTGCCCTGTAAGTGGCTCTTAAAGAGTTTCCAAACCACCTTACCATTAACATTGTTGCTCCCTTTATGAAGGAGTCTGAAGGTGGGTATTCATGAGTCCATACCATAACGTTTGGTATGTACAGCATGTCCCATCCGTTTTTCAAAACGTAGAACCAGGTTGACTTGTCGTCCCCTGTTAAAAACCTTAACCATCCTATTCTCCAGTGTTCAAAGAAGTCATACTGGACGGTTTTTATAAATTCAGGGTCTAAAAACAGTTCTCCTCTAAACACAGACATTCTTCCCGTTAAGGTTTGAACTCTCCAGGAAAGGGAGGCTGAGGACATATAAGTATCCCTTTGAGCGAACCTTAAACGGTACCATATTTTGTAAAGTTTATAGGTGAAGTCCTTTTCTTCTAATACGCAGTCTTCGTTTGTTGTAACTGCTCCTAAGTTTTTATAACAGGCAAAGAGAGGAAGGGTGGATTTAATAGAGTTTTCCGTTAGAATTGTGTCTCCATCAACTAAAGCAACTACGGCTTTTTTTAAGTTTCTTGCTTCCTTTGTTAAGACTCTGAAAGCAACTGCTAAACCGTCCCTTTTTCCTGTTCCTGCGAACCTGGTTATTATTAATTTAGCGTTTTCTGGAGGGTTTATTACTTTCCATATGCTTTTTACTAAGTTCTCTTCAGACTTTTCAACTACTGAAGCTATCAGCGTTGCTCTAAATCCGTCCTTTGCACAGTTTACTATCTCTTTTATTGCATTTCTATAAACTTCTGTAGATATGTTTTCCGGGATTCTAAAGGTTGTTACTATAACAAATACCTCTTCTGGTAAGTCCTCTTTCTTTACTTTCCTTGCTCTTTGTTCAATTTTGGGATAGTAATACCTCTTATAAAGAAGAGCTCTTACTGCGTTTATTATAAATAGCGTATATCTCCAAGCAGCTATGACTCCTACTATGAAGATATACTTTTTTTCCTCTGGGTTAAAGTTTATAGGCCATAGCCAAATTGCAAATGCTACCAGAAATACTATGAATAGAAACGTGAATAAGAACTTCTTTGCTATATTCCCCATGTCCCCTCGGTTATGTTCTATTTGCTTTCTTTTATATATACCCTTCTTTTTTCCTTAATTATATTACCATTTATTTTCCTTTGAGGAAATACCATAATTTTAATGCCTGCAAATTTGTTTGCAGTTAAAAAGTTATTAACAACCGTGTTGTTGATTCCGAACTTACTTGTATCTCCTCCGAGTCTTATACCTGCTCCTTCGTTACCGTAAACGATGTTCCCTTCTATGTAAGAGCCGTTCCCCCTGATAGATATACCCCCTACATGGGGTGCTTTTTCCTGGGTGCACAAGTTGTCTTTAATATGGATATTCGTAGTTCCTTCTTTTACGTCAACGCACTCTGCACCGTAGGTTGCGATGAAGTTATTGAAAATGTATATGTTCTTAGTAGTATCGGGCTTACCAGGTGTTTGTTCTGGAGCTGTTCCTACATATATGCCTTCTCCGTTTTGTTTACCCCGGTTGTAGACAAAGTCCCTGATTCCACAGTGGGAAATTGAGTTCCAGCTTATTGTTGAGTTTTCTGTAAACTTTATCCTTAAGCATTCTCCTAAAGCGTTCGTTAAAGTATTCCTAAGAATTTTTATTCCTTTTAAGTGTTTTTTGTAGTTTCCGTGTATGTATATTAACTTGTCGTGGTAAATTCCGTCCGCTATTTTGCCGTCTATTTTCAGGTTTATTATGTGAATGTAGCTCGCTCTTATATCTATGATTCTACCGCCTTTTTTCCAGTTTCCCTTTATTTCTGCTCCAGGCTCTCCTACTATCGTTATAGGTTTCCCCGGGAGCCCCGATTTAGTTATCTTTACGTTTTCGTGGTAAGTTCCTGTCATTAGGACTATTGTATCTCCCGGTTGAGCTCTTTTAAGGGCTTCTTTTATACTCTTTAATGGTTTTTGGGGTGATAACCCTTGGTTTGTGTCCTTGCCGTTGGGAGACACAAATATTACTTTGTTGCTGAAAAACAACCTTTGACTGCACTTTAGAGGACTTTGAGAAGAGGAAGCACAGTTAAAAGAAGAGAGAGATATAGTTGCAGCAACTGCTATCAATTTAAGCTTTTTACCAACAAATTCCATAGTAGTTCTCCTTTTCCCTTATTTCAGGCTCATTATAGAAAACCCCTTGAAGGTCAATTATTGTGTAGTTCCCTTCTTTTAGGACCTTCTTTTCCTTCTGTGAAGGTTTGTAGCTACCTGTAAAGACGAGGTTCTTGTACTTTAAGTATTCTTCAGGTTTGTTGAGAACAGTTTTTACAGGTAGGAAGTTTTCTCCGAAGTAGCTTTCTATGTGGTGAGGTTTTACTATAGGGTCAAATAGCTTAATTTTCTTCCCTTTTTCTATAAGTTTTTTGGCTAAATAGATTGCAGGGCTTTCCCTAACGTCGTCTGTTCCAGGTTTAAAGGAAACTCCTACTATTACAACTTTTCCATCTTTTGCTTTCTCTTCTATTAGTTCTGCACTTTTTTCTATGTGAGCCCAGTTTGAGGGTATTATGTTTTCAATTAAAGGGGAGTTTATTCCTTTTTCTTTTGATATTTGAACTAAGCCTTTTGTGTCTTTCGGAAGACAAGAACCTCCAAAGGCAAATCCCGGTTTTAAGTAGGTATCTGATATATTCAGCTTTCTATCTTTGCAGAATATTTCCATCACTAATCTTCCGTCTGCCCCATACTTTTTAGCTATATAGCCCACTTCGTTTGCAAATGCTACTTTTGTAGCGTGCCAGGAGTTATCTACATACTTAATCATTTCAGATTCGGGTATGGGACATACTATTTTTTCTTCAGGGAGCTCCTTGTAAATCTCAATTAATTTGTCCTTTGCGTATTGGCTTTCCGTTCCTATTACGGTTTTGGGAGGGTTGAAGAAGTCGTATATTGCGCTTCCTTCTCTTAAGAATTCCGGGTTAAAGGCGTAGAAAAAGTCTCTGTTGTATTTTTTCCCTGACTTTTCCTCTATTGTTGGGATAATTAGGTTTTTGGACGTTCCCGGGGGAATTGTGCTTCTATAGACTACTAAGTAAGGAGATTCCTTTTCCTTAAGGGCTTCTCCTATTTGAGAAGCCGATTCCCTTACGTATTTAAGCTCTATTCTCCCGTCTCTTCTCGTTGGAGTTCCTACGCATACAAAGCATAGTTCGCTCTCTTTTATTGCTTCTTTAATGTCTGTTGTAAAAGATAGGTTTCCTTTTACTTCTTCAAAGAGCTCCTTTAGTCCCTTCTCGTATATTGGGAGCTCTCCCTTTTTGAGCTTGTTTATTTTATTCTCGTCAATGTCTACTCCTATTACTCTGTGTCCCATTTTTGCTAAACAGGCAGCACCCACTAATCCCACGTACCCTGTTCCAACTATGCAGATTTCCATACCTCCTCCTACACAAAGGGTAAATTAAGCATAATTTTCACTTTTAACCATAAACTTATAACTTTTATTGTCTTTAAGTGTTATACTATAGTTTAAAAGGAGTTTAAACATGCCTCTAATTTTAAGAGAACCCCTTGAAGGAAAAAAACTTTTAAGGAAGCTTAAGGAGTTTGGTTTAAAAAAAGGAGATGTCAAAGAGGTTTTTGTAGCTAACGGCTCTACTCTTGTTTATCTGAAAGACGATTCTTTAAGTAAACTGTTCCCGGAGTTTGTGCCTTCTCCTGAAGAAGAGAAGGAGATAAAGACCGTTCATCTTTATGTTGAAAAGTTTAAGAGCCTTATAGACCTTGAGCGTATTGCAGAGATAGAGTTTCAGGAAGAGGAGATTAGGAGGCTTTCAGGGAAGGAGAGGGAGCTTTTAGGTAGGGCAATTTTAGACTTAAAGGGAACTAAAGCTGGAACTAAGTTTCACCTTCACTTGGTCCGTTTCTGGAGGGAAAAGCCTATAGACACTGAAATATCAACGGGGGATATAGTCTTAGTCAGTAAAGGAAATCCCTTGAAGAGCGATTTAATCGGAACTGTCGTAAAGATAACCGAAAAAACTATCACAGTTGCCTTTGATAACAGGCCCCCAAAGTGGGTCTATAAGAAAGGGGTTAGGGTAGACCTTTACGTTAATGACATAACTTTTAAGAGGATGGAGGAGAACTTAGAGGAGCTCCGCCACGCTCAAGGCAGGCAGAGGGAGCTAAGGAATAAGATAGTAGGGTTGTGGAAGCCGGAGAAGGTAAAGGAAGGGCTTGATTTTAAAGTTAAGGATGAAAGGCTCAATAACAACCAGCGTAAGGCTGTTTCCCTTGCCCTTGGAGCTCCCGACTTCTTCCTCATTCACGGTCCTCCCGGTACCGGTAAGACGAGCACGATTACAGAGTTGATAGTCCAGCTCGTAGATAGGGGAAACAAGGTTTTAGCTACTGCAGACTCAAACATTGCGGCAGACAACATACTTTTAAACCTTTCTAGATATAAAGAACTGAAGCTTGTTAGGATTGGACACCCGGCTAGGGTTTTAGAGGAACTAGAGAGGTTTTCAATATACGCTCTTTTTGAAGAAAACCAAAGGAGCTTGAAAGTAAAAGAGGGGTGGGAAAAGGTTAAAGAGCTTATAGAGAAGAGGGAAAAGTTTACAAAACCTATTCCCTCTTTAAGGAGGGGAATGAGCGATGAGGAGATAGTTTACTTTGGTAAGAAAGGTAAGAGTTTTAGGGGAATTCCCAAGAAAGTTATGCGTTCAATGGCTCAGTGGATTTTAACCAACTACGAGATAGACGTTAGGATAAAAGCTTTAAGAGAAGAGGAAGAGAGAATATACAGGGAGATAATAGCAGAAGCGGATGTGGTTGTTTCCACTAACTCAATGGTTAAGTCGGAGCTCCTTGATGGTTTTCACTTTGACGTTGCCGTAATTGACGAGGGAAGCCAGCAGGTAGAGCCTTCAACCCTGATTCCTATTATGAAGGCAGATAGGTTTTTCATAGCAGGAGACCACAAACAGCTTCCACCTACGGTTGTAAGCCAGGAAGCAAAAGAGCTTGAAAGGACTCTTTTTGAAAGGCTAATAGAAGGTTATAAAGACCTATCCCTTATGCTTACTGTCCAGTATAGGATGAACGAGAAGATAATGGACTTCCCAAGCAAAGAGTTTTACGAGGGTAAGTTGGTTGCAGCTAAAGAGGTTAAGGAAAGAACTCTTTTAGACTTAGGGGTTAAAGAGCCTGAGAAGTTTAAGGAAGTTCTATTTCCTAAAGTCCCTTTAGCTTTTGTTGATACATCTCTTATTAACGCTTATGAATTTCAGCCCAAAGGTTCTACCTCTTACGAGAACTACGAGGAGGCAAAAATAGCAGTTGAGCTAGTTTACTATCTCCATAAGATGGGACTATCAAAAGGGGATGTAGGAGTTATAACCCCTTACTCTGCTCAAGTAAAGCTCATAAAGGAGCTCCTTTTAGAAAAGGGACTGAAAGTTGAAGTCAACTCTGTTGACGGCTTTCAAGGGCGAGAGAAGGAAGTAATAATAGTTAGCTTTGTTCGCTCAAACGACGAAAGGGAAATAGGTTTCTTAAAGGACTTAAGGCGTCTTAACGTTGCAATAACGAGACCGAAAAGAAAACTAATAGCAATAGGGAATTCAAAGACCCTCTCTTCTCATCCTACATACGCAAGGTTTATAGATTATGTAAGAAAGGAGGGAGTTTTCTACTCATATGAAGCTTAAGCTTCTTCAACGGCGTAGTTTATAAGTTTACCTATACCTTCTATTTCAACTTCTACTTTGTCTTGATGTTTTAAAGGTCCTACTCCCGGAGGGGTTCCCGTAGATATTACATCTCCGGGAAGAAGGGTCATTATCTGAGATATAAAGGATACCAGCTCAAAGGGGGAGAATATCATGTCTTCCGTATTTCCTTCCTGCCTTAGTTGTCCGTTTACCCTCGTAGTTATCTTAAGGCCTATGGGGTCAATGTCAGTTGCTATCCAGGGACCGTAAGGTGCAAAAGTGTCAAAAGACTTAGCCCTAGTGTACTGAATGTCTTTCTGCTGAAGGTCCCTTGCGGTAACGTCGTTAAAGCACGAGTAGCCCAGTATGCACTCTCTTGCCTCTTCAGGGGATACCTTTTTGCACTTCCTGCCGATTACTACTGCAAGCTCCCCCTCGTAGTCAACCCTCTTTGACATTTTAGGTAGGACAATTCTCATTTTGTTGGCTATTACTGAAGTTGAGGGTTTTAGGAATAGTAAAGGCTCTTCTGGTAAAGGTTTTCCCATTTCCTCTGCATGGGCTTTATAGTTTAGGCCTACTGCTACTATCTTCGTAGGCCTTGTTGGGGAAAGGAACTTAAGCTCTTTAAAAGGGACTACTTCGTCTGTGGGTGTTATGCTTTCCATTAGGGCCGAAACTCTATCTTCTTTAATTACTTGAACTTCTTTTCCCCTTATAATTCCAAAAATGGTTTTCTCTCCAAACTTAAATCTCCCTATCTTCACGGCTCCTCCTAAGTTAAAGCGATTCCAAACATTTTGCCGTGGGCTTTTAACCTCTCTCCTTCAGATATTTTAACCTCTACCGGAGATAGGACGGTAAATTCAAGCTCTTCCGAGAAGAGTTCTATTGAGGTAAGCTCTTTGCCTTGAAAAGAGAGCTTTTTAACTGAGGTCACTATTCCTACTATGCTGTAGGCGTTTCCGTTTGAGAGTATGCAGGTATCAAAGAGCTCTTCAGGTTGCTTCCTTACCTCTTTTATTAGCCTTTTGGTCTCTTCTTCACCTATCTCCCTTTCCAGCTTCTCTACGGCCTTTTCGTTGCCTTTCACTGCAAGTTTCAGGAGCTCTTTATTCTCGTCTGCAACTTGGTCAAACTTTACGAGGGGCGGAAGAAGACTTACTTGTTGTGAATAAAGGGTTAGCACTACCTCAAGTTCTCCAGGGAGCTTTTCCGGGAGTTTGCACAGGTTGCAAAGTTCAAAGAAAAAGCTTACTCCTGTAGTTATTTCTACAGCCTCGGTTAAAAGGGTAAACTCTTCAAGGGAGTGTATTTTAAAGTTAAGGTCTTCAAAGGTATATAAGCTCCCGTCCCTATATCCTAAGTAGCACCCAAGCTCTTTTTCCCTCTCTTTTGAGAAGAGGGAGCTCTTTTCCTTTTTAAGGAGGTAAAAATAGACGGAAAAGGGGGAGAGGTCTAAAGAATAGCACAGTAGTTTTTCGTTTGTGTCCAGCAAATCTTCAAAAACAAAGTGCTTAATCTCACTTTCCTCTCCCCTTTCTTTAACTTCCTGACAGATTCGGCCTTCTAAGTCCAGCTCTCGGAAACTCTCTTCCATTTATTCTCCTACTGGTGAATTTCAAGTTGGCTGAAGAAAAAGGGGATTTCGTACTGGGCAGACTCTTGGGAGTCTGACGCATGGACTGCGTTCCTTCCAACATCTGTTCCATACTTCTTCCTTATAGTTCCTTCTGCAGCCTTTGCAGGGTCTGTTGCTCCTATTATCTCTCTAACCCTTGAGATTGCATTTTCTCCCTCAAAAACCATCGGGACACAAGGCCCAGAAGACATAAAGTCTGTTAGTTCGTCGTAGAAAGGCCTTTCTTTGTGGACTATGTAGAACCTTTTTGCTTGCTCCTTTGTCAGGTGAACCATTTTTATAGCCAGTAGCTTAAGTTCGTTTTCTTGAAGTATTCTAATGATGTCCCCTACTGCATTTTTCTTTACAGCGTCTGGCTTGACTATAACCAGAGTTCTTTCAACTGCCATTTTCCTCCTCCAACTGAGTATTTTCAGAGATTATACCTTTTCTAACTTTCTGAAGGTAGTTGTGGGCAAGCCTTGTTGGTTCCGGAAGCCTGTATTTTGTTGTAAGTTTTAAAGTCCACTCTAGTGCCTCTTCGTTTGTTATAAGGTTGCCGGCAGATACGAAGACAGGTTTTACTCCCCTTTTGGTTCTTAAGGTGTATCCTATTACTCTTTTCCCGTCTTTAATCTCTTCATAACACCCTCTCTCCTTACAGGGCTCTTTTGTTTTCCCAAATAGGAGTTTCTTTGCACAGCCTATTGTTGGAGTTTTTAACACTACTCCCAAGTGGGCGGCAATTCCAACTCCCCTTGGGTGGGCTATTCCGTGACCGTCAACGACTATTAAGTCTGGCTTGTTTTTAAGGGAATTGTAAGTTTTAACGAGTAGGGGGAGCTCCCTAAAAGCCAGAAAACCGGGAAAGTAAGGGACTTTTACCTCCATAAAGAGGTGTTTAATCTCTACTATATCAAGTTCAGGGATTTTCAAGACTACAAAGGCTCCTATTCCTACCGTAGGGGTTTTGTAAGGATTTAAAAAGGTTAAATCGCATCCTGCAACGAGTTTAACTTCTTTACTTAAGGGTCTTATTTGCAACTTTTCCCTTATAACTTCTTGAGCCTTTTTTGCTTTTTCAAAGTTAAACCTCAAGTGTCAAGCCTCCCAAGGAGGATAAGCCCTACCGAGGAGAATATGAAAAGGGGGGCAAATGAAGCGTAAAAGGGAGGAAGGACTTCTCCTTTTCCGAGGCTAAGGAAGAAGGAGACAGTTATCCACATTACAACTATCGTAAGGGCGGCAACTATAACTGTATATCCCTTTTTGTTCCTCGGGTTATAAACTCCAAGGGGTATTCCTATCAATGTTGCTATAAAGGGCATTAAAGCAAGTGCCAGCCTTGAAAAGAGTTCAAGCTTTAGTTGATTGCTCTCATAACCTACTTTTTCAAGCTTTTTAATGTCCAAGTAAAGCTCTATTAAACTTTTCTCCTGAGGTGGTTTCCTTGAAAGGAGAATCTCTTTTGGCGAGATACCTAAGTTTACCGTAAGCTCTTTAACAGTTCTGCTCTTTCCCTCGTTTAATTTCCTTACAAATGCACCTTTGAACTCCCACAGAGTTCCTTTAAGGTACTTTGCCTTGAGGGCATCTATCCTCTCTATAGGTTGGAAGTCCTTAACTACGAAAAGGGATACTTTCTCTCCTATTTTCTCTTTTGGTTTGTAAACTGTAAAGTGTATAAACTTTCCTTTTCCCCTTTTTATCCATATTCCAACAAAGGGTTCCTTCTCCTCGTTTTTGCCCGTTAGTTTCTGAACTTCCTTTACTTTCTTGATTCCCAGAGGGACCAGCTCGTTTTCAACGGATAGGGATAGAAGGGAGGTTAGAAGGGAAAAGGCCATTATGGGAATAGAGAAGCGGTAGAGGCTTATCCCAAGGGCCTTTACTACTATAAGTTCGCTTGTAGATGAGAACTTAGATAAGGTGGCCATTGTTGAAATTAAAGTAGCTATAGGAATTACCCTTACTGTGTAAAGGGGGATTCTGCCGAGTATGTAGCTTCCTCCCACCTTTACTCCGAACTTTATAAATAGGTCAATGTTGCTTACCCCATCTATTACTGCAAAAAGGGTGATAAAGGTTATTAAGCTTAAGGTAAAGTAGGTTGCACATTCTTTAAGAACATACTTGTCAAGTATCTTCAACTACCACCTTCCCCTAAGTTCTAACTTTACTTTCTCTTTAATTGCCCACCTGTAAGAGAGTATGCTTAAGGCTCCAAAGATGAGGTCTGGTGAAATCGCTAAAAGAGGAATTCCCAGCTTTAAGGCAAACTTTTTGCTGAAGGTGTAGATAAGGTAGTAGCTGACTATGATTAAGAGCCCTAAGAGTATCCCTGTTCCTAAGGAGTTCCTTGGAAGTGATACTGCTATAGAGAAGGCCAGAGTCCCAACTATTAAGGGAGCTAAGGCGAGGGAGAACCTCTTTAGAACTTCTGTTTCTGCTTCAATTCCTCCCTTTTTAAGGAGCTCTGGTAGAGTTTTATACTTTACAGCTTTGAACTTCTCTTTCTTGTTGAACTTGTAGAGTTCAACAGTGTAGCTTTTAAATTTAAGGTACTTAAAGTTTTGGGGTTTTGTCCAGTCAACTACTTGGGCACTTCCGTTTAATATATCAAGGTAAACTGTGTTGTTATCTGTTCTTAGGTTTCCTTCCTTCCCGAAAAGGGTAATTGTCTTGTTCTTTTTCTCTATTGATACCATAAAGTTTAGGATGTAGCCTTTGGCTGGAAAGACTTTTTGAGCGTAAAAGGTTATGCCTGGAAAGTTTGAGGAAAAACTGTTTGGAGTTATGCTCATTGTTATTTTTTTCCTTAAAAGTTCCTCTATTTCTTTTTTAAACTCAACGTTGCTCTTTGGAGCTACGAACATTAAGAGAAGAGCTGAGGTTAGGGAGAACAGTAATCCCAGATAGATTGTAGGTATTGAGATATCTTTAAGGCTTATACCGCAAGCTTTCATTGCAACTATCTCGTTGTTCTGCTCAAGGTTTATGTAGGCTATAAGAGTTGATATTACAAAGGAGATTGGTATTATGATTCCGAGGAAGGAGGGAATCGTCTTTAACAGGACTGATAGGAAGTCTAAAAAGCCTACGCCTTTTCCTAGTACAGTTTGAGCTATAAAGGAAGCTCTGTCCATAAGGATGATGAAGGCAAAAAGACTAAGGCTAAAGAAAGTAGTTTTAAGGAGCTCCCATCCTACATATCTGTATAAAGTCTTCATTTTTCCTTTTTCACGTATTTATACCAGTCAACTACGATTGCACTTGCTATAAATATTGATGAGTATGTACCTACCGTAATGCCTACGAGGAGGACAAAGGCGAAGTCGTTTATGACGCCTCCTCCAAAGAGGTAAAGGCATAGAACTACGAATAAAGTTGTTAAGGAGGTTATAATAGTCCTTGATAAGGTTTGGTTTATGCTGTCGTTAACTATTTCCTCAAAAGGCTTGCTCCTTAAAAGGGTTTTCATGTTCTCCCTTATCCTGTCGTAGACTACTATGGTGTCGTTTATTGAATAACCAATTACCGTTAAAAGGGCTGCAATTACCGGTAGGCTGAATTCCCTTCCTACGCTCATAAATATCCCAGTTGTAGCTAAAGCGTCGTGTACTAAGGCTAGAACTGCCCCGAATGCAAATATAGGTTCAAACCTCCAAGCAACGTATATTAGAATTCCAATTAGCGCGTAGATTATGGCCATTATTCCCTTTTCTCTAAGCTCTTTTCCTACTGTAGGTCCTATCATCTCTACTTTAAGGACCGTTAGTTTGCCGTCAAACCTCTTTTTAAGAACTTCTTTTATCTCTTTTATGGTTTTGTTAGGGTTTCCCGAGACAGGGGCTTTAACCATGTAGGCGTTTTCTCCTTCAACGTTTTGAACCGATACGCCTGGGAGTTTCCCTTTAAAGAGCTCCCTTATGGTTCCAGTGTTTACCCCCTTTTCGTCTATCCTTACCTGAACCAGAGCTCCACCTGTAAAGTCTATTCCAAACTTTGGACCTTTTATGTAGGCTCCGTAAATCCAGCTTCCTACTATTAAGGTTAAAGAAAACAGGTAGGCAAAGTATCTTTTCCCTATGAAGTCAAACTTCCTTTCCATTGGAGCTCCCTATACCCTAAATAGTGATGGCTTGTACTTAATTAGTAAGTCAAGAAGAACCTTTGTAATGAAGACGGCAGTAAACATGCTGGTCAGTATTCCAAGGGAAAGGGTAACTGCAAATCCCTTTATTGGACCTGTTCCAAACTGAAAGAGGACTGCCGCTGCAATTAAAGTGGTTATGTTTGAGTCAAGTATAGTTCCCCAAGCCCTTGAGAAGCCGGCCTCCACCGCAGGGAAGACATTTCTCCCTTTCCTCAATTCTTCCCTTATCCTTTCAAAAATTATCACATTCGCGTCAACTGCCATACCTATTGTTAGAATAAACCCTGCAATTCCAGGTAAGGTTAGCGTAGCTCCTATTAATGCCATTAAAGACCAAAGGAGGATTACATTCATTAAAAGTGCCATATCGGCAATGAAGCCTGCCGTCTTGTAGTAAATGAGCATGAAAAGTACTACTACTATAAGACCTGCTATTCCTGCTTTAATACCCTTTTCCACAGACTCTTTACCTAAAGTAGGTCCTACCGTAGTTTCCTCAATAATCTTTACAGGTGCAGGGAGGGCTCCCGCCCTTAAAACTATCGCTAAATCCTTTGCCTCTTGGTATGTGAACTGTCCCGAAATCTGCCCCCTTGCTCCTATTTGACTCCTTATTACCGGGGCTGACTGGACTTTGTTGTCAAGGACTATTGCAAGTCTGGTTCCTATGTGATTTGCCGTGTAGTTTTCAAATATCTTTGCTCCTTTAGAGTTAAGGACAAAGCTTACAGCAGGCATTCCATACTCGTCCCTGCTTGGATAGGCGTCCTGAAGGTAAGCTCCCGTTAATATTGGCTCTCTCTTTACTATAAAGAAGTTGTAGCCGACAACCTTTCCTTCTCTGTTCTTAATCTCTTGAATGAGTATCTGCTGCCCTTCTGGGACTTTCCCTCCAAACTTCTTAACCAGCTCTTCGTATGAGTTAACCTTTATCTCTTCTTCTTTATCCCCTTTAACGATAAAGAACTTTGGACCTTTGGGGGAAGGTTTTACTATTACTTCTTCTCCGGGAGGTATGGTTCCTCCAAGTTTCGTTATAAGTTCCTGAGGAGTTCTTGCTACGTCAACTACCTCTTTAAACTCAAGCTCTGCTACCTTTCCTATTACCTTCTTTGCCCTTTCTGGGTTTTTTATTCCGGGAAGCTCAACTATTATCCTGTCCTTTCCGCTCTTTACTATTACGGGCTCTGCAACTCCCAGCTCGTCAACTCTGTTTCTTATTGTTTCTAAAGCCTGTTCTGTAAGCCTTTCTGTTTCCTTTGATATGAAGCTAGGTTTAAGCGACAAAACTATGTCCTTCCCTTTGACAGTAATGTTAAACATCCTTTCATAGTCTCTTTTTATCAAGTTTACGACTTTGTTTACGTCCTCGGGGGAAAGGAGCTCTATCTCTATACTTTCCTTTTCTCTCTTTGCTGTTAGAAACGGTATGTTTTCTCCTCTTAGTTCCTCCTTTATGTTCCTCAAAGCCGATGAAACTTCGTTTTCAAGTGCTTTTTCTGTTTCAACTTGTAAGACTAAGTGGGTCCCTCCTTTAAGGTCAAGTCCAAGGTTTACCGGCTTTGTTAACACTACATAGAGGCTGCCTATTAAAACAGAAACTATAAGCAAGATTTTCCACTTTAAGCCCTTCATTCCTTTCCTCACTGCCTTTCTTGAGCTAAAAATATACTACATATAAACCTTCACGCTGGCGCTTCTTTTTAGTCTGTTTAAAAAGTCGTTAAGGGCTTCCTGAAACTTCTTCATGTAGAGCTCCTGCCTTATCTTTTCCCTGTTGCACTTTCCCTCTTCCTGTGCCTTTACGTAAACTATAAAAAAGCCTTTATCGGTTCTGACTAGCTCGTAGCTTCCAGGCTTTATGCTCCAAACTGCTTGGTCTAAAGGTTTAATTAACATACCTTTTCCAACCTTTCCTATGTGTCCTCCCTCCTTTGCCGTTATCCTGTCTTCTGAGAGCTCCCTTGCAACTTTTTCAAAGGGCACACCCTCTTGCAAAAGTGAGAGGGCCTTTTCCGCTTTTGAGCGGCTCTTCGTAAAGATGTAGTAAACGTCCCGTACTTTCTTCCCTTCTATTTGGCTACACACTCTATCTATTTCACCTTCCGAAACCTCAACTTTTGACTTAACGTCTCTTGCTATAAGTTTGGCTATTAAGAGCTTTTCCCTTAACTTCCTCTTTACATCTTCCAGCGTTAAGCCCTCGTTCTTTAAAGCTTTTTTAAAGTCCTCTTCGTTCTTGAACCCGTTTCTTTTTATAAGGTCTTTAAGGGTTCTTTCAACCTCTTTATCTGAAACCTTTATCCCCTCTTTCTCTGCTTCAGTTATGAGGATTTCCCTTTCAATAAGCCTATCTAAGGCTTCTCTTAGATTACTTACTCTGTTTTCCTTGGCAAACCTTAAGACATCACTGTAGAGGATAGGCTCCCCGTTTACAACAGCCGCTATGTAGTCAATCACCTTTCCAAAGGCTGATAGGGGAATTGTCAGTAAAGCTAAAAGAAGGAGAAACCTCCTCATTTTTCCTCCTCAAACTTAATTCGGTTCTTCTTTTCAAGGTTTTTAATGTAGTTGTTTATTGCTTCCTGAAGAGCTTTCTGCTCTTTCTGCTTCCTTAAAGACTCTATAATGAAAGGTTTAAGCTGGTTAAAGGGGATTGTCTTCCCGTTGGCCGTGAAGCGGGATTTGTTCTCTTCGTAGAACTTCCTTGCCTCTTCTTCTGAAACTTTTACCTTGGGGACTTTAACTTTCCTCTTAAGGAGGTTGTTTATTATTATCTGCCTCTTTGCCATTTCAATCTCTTTTTTAACCTCGGGGAGCTTGTCTATTCCCTCTTTAAGTGCCTCTTGGTATAAGAGCTCCTCCCTTACCATGTTCTCAAGCATCATCTTCTTAAACTGGGGGTTTTTCTTTAAGGTATTAAAGTTGGGAGGTAGAGAGTTTATCCTTTCATTGAGTTCCTTTTCTGTAATTTTTTTACCGTTAACTACCGCTAATACTTTCTCCGCTGCCGGTGATGAGAAAGGAAAGTAAAGGGCTAAAATAGTTCCTAATAGCACTGTCTTTTTCATCCTTCTTCCTCCTAAAGTTTGTCGTTAAACTTATTCTAGAGATTTTGTAATTGCAAAAGTATCTTGTAAGCATATTTTATCCTTCGTCTTACAAAACCTCTTTTGGTGAAGCTATGAAGAGGAAGGTTAACTTATCTGAGATAACCTACAAAGAGCCCATAAAAGTTAAGACTGTTCTTCAACCTTCCCTTTTGGACTTACCTAAGGAGGAGGTAAGTAGCTCTTCTCCTTTTAACTTGGAAGTTGAGATTTCCAAAAAACCGATAGGTTATGAGGTAAAGGGGAAGATTTCTGGAGAGGTTGAGCTAACCTGCAGCCGCTGTTTGAAGAAGTTTAATAAGAGAATAGATAAAGAGTTTAAGTATGAACTTATGCCTACTTCCGAGCTTTCAGGAGGTCAGATAAAGTCAGGAGAGCTTGATATAAAATTCTCTGACGAAACCGTCCTTGACCTTGCAGAGGTCGTTCACGAGCAGGTGGTTTTGGAGCTCCCTGTAAAGCCCCTTTGCAGTAATGAGTGTAAGGAAGTAAAGTATGAAGAAGAGAGTGTAAATGAAACGGATAAAAGGTGGGACAAGTTAAAAGAGCTTCGCGATAAACTTAAAGAGAAGGAGAAGTAGAGATGGCAGTTCCTAAGAGAAAGGTTTCAAGAACCAGGAGAGACAAAAGGAGAACCCACTGGAAGGCACAAAAGCCTGCTATCTCCGTGTGTCCCAACTGCCTACAACCAAAGCTCCCCCACAGGGTCTGCAGACACTGTGGCTACTACAAGGGAGAGACGGTTGTAGAGGTAGAGGAGTAGATGAAAGTAGTTCTTGATGCCATGGGGGGCGACTTTGCCCCTCAGGTTCCCGTTATGGGGGCCGTTCAGGCCGTTAAGGACTTTGACATTAGTGTAGTTCTGGTAGGGGACGAAACTTTAATAAAGAAGGAGCTTGGTAAGTATTCATACCCTAAAGGTAAACTTGAAGTCCTTCACGCTCCCTCTTCTGTAAGGATGGATGAACAGCCTTCTAAAGCCTTAAAGAAAAGGGATTCTTCCATTTACTTAGGTTTGAACCTCTTAAAAGAGGGTAAAGCAGACGCTTTCGTAAGTGCAGGGAATACAGGGGCAGTTATGGCAGTTTCCCTCTTTACCGTGGGGAGGATTAAGGGTGTTGATAGGCCCGCCATAACTGCCGTTTTGCCGAACTTAAAGGGCTATACCTTCCTCCTTGACGTTGGAGCGAACGTTGACTGTAAGCCTTATCACCTTCTCCAGTTTGCGATTATGGGGAGTGCTTATGCCAAGTACGTTCTAAACGAAGAGAACCCAAGAGTTGGCCTTTTAAACGTTGGAGAAGAAGAGGGAAAAGGAAACGAGCTTACAAAAGAGGCTTACAGGCTTTTAAAGTCTGCTAATGGTATAAACTTTATAGGTAATGCAGAGGGAAGGGATATATACTCTGGAGACTTTGACGTTATAGTGTGTGATGGTTTTGTTGGAAATGTGTGTTTGAAGCTAAGCGAGAGCTTGGCTAAGATTTTGGCTAAGATTTTAAAAGAGGAGATAGATAAACACTTTATATCAAAAATCGGAGCTATTACTTTGAAGCCTGCCATAAAAGGTTTTAAAAGGAGGATAGACTACGCAGAGATAGGGGGAGCTCCCCTTTTAGGCCTTAACGCTCCTGTTATAATCTCCCACGGGAGTTCCAACGCAAAGGCTATAAAGAATGCCATAAAAACTGCTGTAAGTTTTGCACAAAGTAAGGTAAATCAGCACATAGAGAGGGAAATAAGCAGGATAAGGGAAGGGTAATGGGCGTTAGGCTTGTCTCAACAGGTTCTTGCTTGCCAGACAAAGTATTGAGCAACTTTGACTTAGAGAAGATGGTTGATACTTCAGACCATTGGATAACTACGAGAACAGGGATAAGAGAGAGGAGAATAAGCCAAGGAGAGACCACCTCCGATATGGCTACTGAAGCCGCCTTTAAGGCTTTGTCCTCTACCTCTCCTGAAGAAGTTGAACTTATAGTAGTTGCCACTGCAACTCCGGATGCCTTCTTCCCGTCAACTGCTTGTAAAGTCCAGTCAAAGCTGGGAAATAAGAGAGCAGTTGCTTTTGATGTTTCCGCTGCCTGCACCGGTTTTATATACGCCCTTTACGTTGCAGACTCTATACTTCGCTCCAAAGACATAAAAAACGCTCTCGTTATAGGTGCAGAACGCTTTTCAAAGATAGTTAACTGGGAGGATAGGAGTACCTGTATTCTCTTTGGAGACGGGGCAGGGGCCGTTTACCTTGAGGCCTCTGAAGATGAGGGTATTTTGGCATTTGACCTTGGAGCTGACGGCTCTTATGGGGAGCTCCTTTCTGTTCCGTCAGTTGGGAGCAATGAAGACTTTCCCTTCTTTGTTAAGATGAAAGGGAACGAGGTCTTTAAGATAGCCGTAAGGACTATGGTTGAGTCTGCAAAAAGGGTTTTGGAAAAGGCTTCCTTAAAGGCAGAAGACATATCCCTTTTAATTCCTCATCAGGCTAACCTTCGTATAATAAATGCTGTTGCTCAAAGACTCAACATACCCCAGGAGAAAGTCTTCGTAAACCTTGATAAATATGGAAATACCAGTGCCGCTTCTATACCCATAGCCTTGGACGAGGCTTTAAGACAAGGGAAGTTAAAAAAAGGAGACCTTGTCCTCCTTGTGGCATTTGGAGGAGGCTTTACTTGGGGGTCTTGCGTTATAAAGGTTTAGTGGAGGGACAATGATAAAAACTAGGCTCTGTGAAATCCTGGGGATTGAGTATCCTATACTTCAGGGAGGTATGGCTTGGATTGCCGACGCTGAGCTTGCGGCGGCTGTCTCAAATGCAGGGGGTCTTGGAATTATTGCCGGCGGGAGTAGGAGCGAGGAGGAGCTCCGCAAAGAGATAAGGAAGTGTAAAGAGCTTACCGATAAGCCCTTTGGCGTTAACGTAATGCTTATGATGCCAAACGCGGAAGGGATAATAAAAGTATGTTTAGAAGAGGAAGTTCCAGTAGTCACGACTGGAGCTGGAAACCCCGGGAAGTACATTCCTGCTTTTAAGGAAAAGGGAATTAAAGTTATACCTGTTGTTGCAAGTGATGCTCTGGCTAAGAGGATGGAAAGGATAGGGGTTGACGCTGTAGTTGCAGAGGGTATGGAAGCTGGAGGGCACATAGGGAAGTTAACTACGATGGTTTTAATACCTTCAATAGTTAGGGCGGTCTCAATACCGGTTATAGCTGCAGGGGGAATTGCCTTAGGTGAGCAGGCTGCTGCAGCCTTTGCCTTGGGAGCGGAAGGAGTTCAAGTTGGAACCAGGTTCCTTGCTGCGAAAGAGTGCAACGTTCACCCTAAGTATAAAGAGAGAGTATTAAAAGCAAGGTTCAACCAAGTTACCGTTACCGGTATAACTACTGGTCATCCGGTTAGACTCCTTGAAAACAAGCTAACTAAGAAGTTTGCCGAGCTTGAGTTCTCGGGAGCTCCTAAAGAAGAGCTTGAGGAGCTTGGAAGGGGTAGGTTAAGGCTTGCTGCCGAAAAGGGAGACGTTGACTGGGGCTCTGTAATGGCAGGTCAAGTTGTTGGATACGTTAACAAGGAAGAGAGTGTAGAGGAGATAGTAAGGGATATAATGGAAGGTGCAGAGAGGACATTAAAGAACCTGTGTGGTAAATTTTCCCCCTTTCAGGAGACAAAATGAAAGTTGTAGAAGGACACTTAAGTGCCCAGAACCTAAAGTTTGCGATAGCAGTTAGCAGGTTTAACAGCTTTATTACTGAAAGGCTTTTAGAAGGAGCTATAGACTGTCTAAAGAGGCACGGCTGTAGGGAAGAGGACATAACCGTTTACAGGGCTCCCGGAGCTTTTGAACTACCCCTTGTTGCAAAGAAACTCTCTCAACTTGACTTTGACGCCGTTATAGTCCTCGGTGCCGTTATTAGGGGTGAGACTCCCCACTTTGACTACGTTGCAGCCGAAGTAAGCAAGGGAGTTGCAACCGTTTCTTTAGAGTCAGGAAAGCCAGTAATATTTGGAGTTTTAACTACCGATACTGTTGAGCAGGCAATAGACAGGGCCGGAGCAAAGGCTGGGAATAAAGGATGGGAAGCTGCCCTTGCCGCAATAGAGATGGCTAATCTACTTCGCCTTCTGGAGAAGAAATGACCAACAAGGAGAAAAGGAGAGCCCGACACCACGCCTATTTAATGGCCTATCAGTGGGACTTAGGCTCTTTAGAACCTAAAGAGGTCATCTTAAACTACTGGGAAGAGGTGGAAGAGCCATCACAAGAGGTTAAAGAAGTTGCAGAGAGGCTCTTTAAAAGAACAGTTGAAAATAGGGAGAGCGTTGACGGCCTAATATCAAAGTACTTAAAGAGAGGTTGGACTGTAAGTAGATTACTTCCCGTTGACCGTTCAATCTTAAGAGTTGCCACCTATGAGCTTTTAAACGAGGAGCTCTCTCCTCCTGAAGCGGTAATTAACGATGCCGTTGAATTTGCCAAGCTTTACGGAGAAGACCCTAAGTCTCCTGCATTTATTAATGCCCTTTTAGACAGAATAAAGGGAAATGAGAGGAACTAAAGTAGGCCTTCTTGCAGGGAAGGGGGAGCTCCCTTTAGAGTTCCTAAAGTCTGCCTTTAAGAGGAAAGTTCAAGTTATAACCTTTGCCCTTGAAGGTATAACCTCTAAGGAAGTAGAAGGGTTATCTTTTAAAACCTTTTGGATAAAACCCTTTAAACTGGGGACTTTCTTTAAAAAGCTAAAGGAAAGTAAAGTAAGGGAGCTCTATTTTTTAGGGAAAATTGAACACTCTAACGCTCTTTCCCTTAAGATGCTTGACCTCAAGGCTACCTCTTTCCTCCTTAAACTCCCCGACAGGAAACCAGAGACCATAATTAAGGGAATAATTAAAGAAGTAGAATCCATGGGAATAAGAGCTCCCTCTCCTACACCTTACCTTTCACACCTACTATTGCCCAAAGGCACTTTTCTTGGGAGTAAAGTTTCAAGGGAGTTCTTAAAAGACGCTAACCTAGGTATTAGTGTGGCAAAGAGCGTAGCTTCCCTTGATGTTGGACAGACGGTAGTTGTAAAAAGCGGAGCCGTTATTGCTGTTGAGGCCATAGAGGGAACAGATGAGTGTATAAAAAGGGGAGCAAGGCTTGCAGGTAAAGGCTTTATAGTTTGCAAGGCCGGAAGGGAAAAGCAAGACATGAGGATAGATGTCCCTACGGTAGGTTTAAATACAGTTGAGCTTATATACTCCTTGGGAGGTAGAGCTCTCGTAGTGGAGGCAGGGAAAACCTTTGTCTTAAACAAAGAGAAAATAGAGAGCTTCTGCAGAGAAAGGGGTTTTACCCTTTTAGCACTATAGAAGGCTGATTAAAATCTCTCTTATCTCCCTCTCTGTTGGTATTCTGGGAAGGTTTCCAAAGAGGAACTTCTTCTCCATACACTTTTCTATGAAAAAGGGTACGTCGCTCCTTTCTACTCCTATTGACTTAAGGTTTTTGGGAATTCCTAAGAAAGTTAAGAACTCGTCAATGGCCTCTATTACATCCTTGTAGTTTCCCTCCAGTCCAATACTCTTTCCTATCTCCTTTAGCTCCTCCTCTGCACTTAAACCGTAAAACTTTAAAACTGGAACTAGGAAGATACCGTTGGCAAGGCCGTGGGGAACCTTCCTTAAAACTCCTAGAATGTGGGCTAGCGTGTGAACCAGCCCTGCTCCTGCAAGGCTTATCGCCATTCCTCCTAGTAAACTTCCCATTGAAACTGAGCTTTTTGCACTTAAGTTTGATGGGTTCCCTGCAGACTTTGGGAGGTTCTTAAATATCAACTCTATACCCTTTAAAGAGAAGAACTTACTTATGGTTTTAGCCCTTCTTGAGAGGAAAGACTCTATACAGTGGGTTAAGGCATCAACTCCCGAGTTGACGGTTATTTCCCTCGGCATTGAGAGGGTTAAGTAAGGGTCAACTACTGCAAGCTTTGGAAAGAGGAA
>JALSNF010000056.1 GCA_026987115.1 Desulfurobacteriaceae bacterium | reverse complement strand
TAGTCTATTGTTTCAACTCTTATCTTTATTGAGCCGGAGGGGCGGTTCTCGTCTATTTCGTGGAAGGTAAAGTAGGGAGTGTTGGTTTTTTGGGCTATTTCTTCTATTAAGGAGTAGATAGGTGCGTCGTGGCCACACCTAAAGGAGGAGAGGTCTAGTAGAGCGAGGTTGGGGTGGAGGCTGCCGTAGAGAGCTCCCCAAACTTTCTTGTTTGTATTTTCACTGTAAGCTTTAGGCCACAGGTCTTTTATCTTAAAGGGGTCTCTACCTTTAAATACTTTTTTCAGGAATTCTTCTTTAATAGGTAGAGAGTCTATTGTCAGTATCGGGTAGCCTCTTTTCTGGAGCTCCTTTGTAATCCCGTGGTTTATTCCCGGGTCGTTGTGGTAGGGCCTTGCAAGGACTAGAATTCCCATTCGGCCTTCAACCTCAAGTTTCTTTAAAATCTTCTCTCCTTCTTCCCTTAGGTAGTTAAGGTAGCTGTTGAGGGCCTTAAAACCTTCCTTAACTGCTTCTTTGTTCTCACTCCTTGTTAAACTTAGCACTCCTTTAAGGGAGTTAAAGAGCTCCCACTCTAAAAGCTCCTCGTCGTCAAAGTGTAGTATAGGGTCAACAAACTCTACGCCGAGTTTCTTAAATATGTCCTCCTCTTTTGTCAGTATGGCTTTTACGGATATGGGGGTTGCGGTAACTGTGGGGCAAGCGTGGGAGCCTTCGCTATCTTTAAAACTCCCTTTTAGGGTTGCTATCTTGGGAAAGAGTATTAAGTCTGGTTTCTTCTTTAGTAGGTTTCTAACGTGTGCTAAGGCTACCTTACTTGGAAAACAAGGGTCTATTGCTCCTCCCTTTAACTCCTCTCTAATTAACTTTTCGCTTGTGTAGTCTGAGAAGACGAAGTTTTCAACTCCTAAAGCTTCTAGGTAGCCTCTGAAAAAGGGAGCTAGGGAGTAAAAGTTTAAAACTCTCGGTATTCCTACTTTTAGTTTCTTCCTACTTTCTATTATCCTTTTCCTGCTTATGAGTCCAAAGAGTTTTTCTCTGTAAACTTTTTTGACTTTAAAGCTCTCAAAGACCTTTTTAGAGGCTATCTCTTGGAGGTTTGGGTTTTCCTCTTCAAGCTTTCTCTGTCTCTTTAAAACCTCTTTAACCTGTGAAATTTCTAAGACTTGCCCCTTTTCGCAGGGGGCTATTATGTAGAGCCTCCCGTCTGCTTCTATGAAACTCCTTTGACACCTGTTTGGGCAAAAGTTGCACCTTGTAGTCTCGTCGTTTTTCACTTTGTAGTTTAAGTTTAGAAGCTTTTCAACTCCTATAAAGGAGCTCCTTCCCCTGTAGTTCTTAGCTGCAAGTAGGGCAACTCCGAAAGCTCCTGCCTCTCCGGTAATTGGGTGGACGAAGACTTGGGCCTCTGGAACTCTTTCCTTTATAAAGTCGTACTGGGCTTTTACTGCTGCTAAGTTCTTCTGGGTTCCCCCCTGAAGTAGAAATCTCCTTCCTAGTTTCCTTAAGTTGGGCTCTTTAACAACATAAAGCCATATGTTTTTGGGAAGGACCTTTGCAAGTCCTGCCATGATTTCGTGGGGTTCCCAGCCTAGCCTTTGAAAGTTAACTATGTCCTGTTCAAGGAAAACGGCGCAGCCAAAGTTGAATCTTGGAGCTCTCTTAGCTTTAAAGGCAACTTCGGCAAACTCTTCTACTTTGTAGCCAAACTTTTCTGCCGTTGACTGGAGGAAGTAGCCGTTTCCTGCCGAGCACTGGGTATTTAACTTAAAGTCTTTAACTTCGCCGTTTTTTAGGAACATAACTTTTATGTCCTGCCCTCCAACGTCAACTATAACGTCAATGTCTTTAAAGAAGTGAAGGGCTGCAACCGTGTGTGCTACGGTTTCAACCACCGATTGGTCTGCACCTATTATCTCTTTTAACATGTCTTTTGCGTAGCCGGTTACCCCGACTGAAAGGAGCTCAAGCTTTGCTCCCTTTTTCTCCACTTTTTCCTTTAGCTCTTTAACGACTCTTTTAACGTCGGCAATGGGGTTTCCTTGAGAGAGGGTGTAGGCCGTTGCAAGGAGCTCTCCCTTCTCGTCAATTAAAACTGCCTTTGTTGAGGTAGAACCTCCGTCTATCCCTAAGAAGGCTTTGACTTTCTCTCCTTCCTTAAACTCCCTTTCTTTAAAAGGCCTTACCTGATATTTTTCCTTAAATTCCTCGTAGCTTTCTCCCTCCTTTAAAAGGCCTATTTCTCCGGTCTTTTCCTTTAAGATTAATAGTGAAGTTTTCTTAAACTCTAAGAGTCCTTCTTTTCCTTTATATGGGCTTTTTACTTCCTTACCTGTAAGTGCAGCTCCTATTGCTCCGAAGAACTGGGCGTCTTTAGGGAGTATTACTGAGTTTTCGTCAAACTCTATCCCTTTCTCTCTCCATATTTTTTCAAGGTGGTATTGCCAAGCTTCTTTCATTGCGGGGAAAAAGGTATTTGGACCTCCTAAGAGTAGAACCTTTGGCCTTAAAGTGTGGCCCCTTGTTAAAACGGCCAGGTTTTGGAGGACTATGGCGTTAAAGAGGGAAATTAGGAGCTCTTTACTGTCAACTCCTGCCTTTTGGAGGGAGTTTATGTCGCTTTCGGCAAAGACTCCACACTTTGCCGCAACAGGGTGGACTTTTTGGGGGTCAAAGCTAACTGAAGTTGCAACCTCTAAGGGAAGCTTTAACTTGGAAATTATCCTGTCTATCGTAGCTCCCGTTCCCCCTGCACACTTGTCGTTCATTGTGGTTATTTTCCTCTTAACTCCCCCGCTTTCGTAAAAGAAAATCATCTTTGCGTCCTGTCCTCCAAGCTCTACTACTGAGCTTACTTCAGGGTAAAGTGTTTCAACTGCCAAACTTACAGCGTTTACCTCTTGAATAAACTTTACGCCTAAAGCCTTTGCTATGTCTTCTCCTCCACTTCCCGTTAAAATAAGGTTAAAGCCTTTTCCTGCTACCTTTTCAAATTCTGAAAGGAGCTCTAGAACCCTCTCTACTTGTCTTGCCTCGTGCCTCTTGTAGCTTTTTAATAAAGTTTTTCCAGTTTCATCTATTAAAACTCCTTTTACGGTGGTTGAACCTACGTCTATTCCGGCAATCATTTTTCCTCCAATAGGCCGTAGAGGGCAATGTTAAGGAGCTCCTTAGCTACTTCCTCTGGGTTAAAACTGTTCCCTTGAGCTACTTCCTTTCCAAGCTGAAGGAATGCTCCAAGGACTGCCTTTGATACTATTTTTGCGTTGCACTTCCTAACGATTCCCATTCTCATTCCCCTTAAGAGGGAGCTCTCAACGAGAGATAGGAGCTCTTTAAAGAACCCTTCAATAATCTCGTCAAACTTTGGGTTTAGCTTGTAAGGATGGTAGAAAATAAGCTTTGCAATTTCCGGCTTTTCCTTAAAGAGGTTTAACACTCCTTTAATATTCTCCTCTAGCTGTTTTAAAGGCTCTCGTGAAGGAAGGACTTTAAGCCTTGAAGACACCTCTGAGACTACCTCTTTTAAGACCTCTTCGTAGATGTTCTCCTTGTTTTCAAAGTAGAGGTAAAAAGTCCCCCTAGCTATCCCTAAAGAGGAGGTTATGTCTGACACAGTTAACGAGTGAAAACCCTTTTTTGAAAAGAGTTCCCTTGCTCTTTGGAGGAGCTCTTCCCTCCTTTTCACCTTTCCTCCTAGACTGACGCGTCAGTTCAATTTGTAAGATATGCCAAATCCCTTCAATTTCCAATAAAATTTCAGTATTAAACTGCTAATTTGATGGAGAGTTAAGATGAGAAAAGGACTTTTCCTCTTCCCTCTTTTGTTTACCTTTTCCTGTGCTACTATGGGAGATAACCAAGAGCTCAACGCCTTAAAGGCAGAAATTCAGGTCCTTAAGCTTAAGAGTTCCAAGATGGAGAAAGAGATAAATTCCTTAAAAGGGGAAAACTTGAGCTTAAAGAGGGAGCTCCCAGAGCTGAAGATTACTTTAGCTAAGCTTCAAGAGCTCCTTTCTCAAGAAGAGGGCAAAGTAAGCTTTTTAGAAAGGGAAATTGAAAAAGTTAAGATGGAAAGCTCAAGGACTACAACTTTAAAGGTTAGAGAGGTTAGGTCGGAGCTCTCTAAAGACTTGTCTTCTATTAAGGGAGAAATTACCTCTTTAAAGAGCTGTTGTGGTGAAAAGGGGAAGGAGCTCTCCAACCTTGAAGAGAGGCTCCAAACTCTGGAAAAGGAGGTTGAAACCTTAAAAGAGAGGCTCAACTCCCTTAAGATACCTTCCGTTAAAATAGAGAAGGTGAAGCCCTCACGGTAAGAATGACTTGAGGGCTACGAAAATAAGGACTAAAGCTGCAACGAGTAAAACTGCCGTTGAAAAGTAAGAGCGTTTGTAAGAACTCAAAACTTCTTCAAAGTTTTCCGCAACTTTATTAGGGACCCTTTTCCTTATCTCTTCTCCTATCTCCTTAAACTTCTCTGTTGAGTCGTCTATTACTGCAAGTTTCCCTCCTTTTCCTTCAATAAACAAAAAGTACTTCCTACCGGGAGTTATTGAAACGCTTACTACTTCCTCCCACTTAATTTTTTTCCTTCCCGTTAAACCGAAAACCTCTATCCCTTCACTACTCAGCTTTACCTCTTTTTTTAGGAGAAAAACAAAGTAGGCTATAACTGGAAGGACAAAGAGAGAAAGGATTAAAGAGGAGGCGTTGAGACCCTGTGCCTTTACTATTAAAAGGAATATAAAGAGAGCGTAGGCTATTACTAAGGTTAAATAGCTTATAAAGGTAAGTTTGTCTGTTTTATACACCTTAACTTCCATTAAGCCTCCTCTCTACTGCTTCCTTAAACCTATTTAAACCTTCCTCTATGTTCTCCATAGAAGTTGCGTAGGAGAGCCTTAAATACCCGGGATATCCAAAAGCTGAGCCTGGAACTACTGCTATTTTCGCTTCTTCAAGGAGGAACTCTGCAAGTTCCCAGTCGTCCTTAAAGTTCCCCTCTTTTAAGAGCTCCTTTACATTGGGGAAAGCGTAAAACGCTCCCTTTGGCATTAAACAACTTACTCCCTCTATTTCGTTTAACTTTTCAACCATGTACCTTCGTCTTTCGTCAAAAGCTTCTAGCCACTCCTTTAAAAAGTCTTTAGGTTTGGTTAAAGCTGCAACTGCTGCTTTCTGAGCTATTGAGTTAACGTTAGATATAGACTGAGAATTTATCTTAATCATTGCATCTATGATTTCCTTGGGCCCTGCAGCGTACCCAACTCTCCACCCTGTCATTGAAAAGCCCTTTGAAAGGGCGTTTATCGTTATCGTAATTTCCTTAATTTCTTTAGACAGGGAGGCTATGCTCGTGTGCTTCACTCCGTCGTATGTAAGGTACTCGTAGCACTCATCCGAAGCTATTAAAATTCCCCTTTCTGCACAGAACTCCCCTATTTTAAGTAGTTCCTCTTTTGGTATAACGGCTCCAGTTGGGTTGTGGGGAGTGCAGACTATAACTAGTTTCGTTTTACTGCTAACTGCCTTCTTTAACTCCTCAACTGTAAACGCAAATCCTTTAATCTCTTCAGTTTCAACGAAAACAGGAGTTCCCCCTGCAAACTTTACCTGCTCAGGATAAGTGACCCAGTAAGGAGAAGGAATTACGACTTCGTCCCCTTCTTCTATAACCGACATCATAAGGTTAAATAGTGCCTGCTTAGCACCGTCGGTTATAACAATCTCTTCAGGGGAATACTCTATCCTGTTTTCATCCTTAAGTTTATCTGCAACTGCTCTTCTGAGCTCCGGAATTCCTGCAGGAGGGGTGTATTTTGTAAATCCCATGTCTATAGCTTCCTTTGCAGCTTCCTTTATGTGGTAGGGGGTATCAAAGTCGGGCTCTCCCGCTCCAAAGCCTATAACGTCTATTCCCTTTGCTCTTAGTTCCTTAGCCTTACTCGTTATGGCCATAGTGGGAGAAGGGGACATTCTTAAAACTCTCTTTGTTAGCTTCATGCCTTCCTCCGATAAAATTCTCGTTGACATTTTACACTCCTTCTCATAGCTTTCCCAACCAAGTAAAGAGAGGAGGTGAAAATGGAAGGAAACAAGTGTTTAACTAAAGAGCAGATTTTGGAGTTAAAAGAAATCTTGGAGAGGAAGAGGAGAGAAGTCTTAGAGGATATAAAGAGGGGTTTAGAAGAAAATGCCCAAGCTGAGAGGGAGGTTGGAGACATAGTTGACATGTCAACTGATGAGATACTTAGAACCTTTGAAATGAGGATAAGGGACAGGGAAGCTAAATACTTAAAGAAAATAGAAAAAGCTTTAAGGAAGATAGAGGAAGGAACTTACGGTATTTGTGAAAAGTGCGGGGCCTGCATAAAGTATGAGAGGTTAAAGCTTAGACCTGTTGCAGAGCTGTGTATAAAGTGTAAGCTTGAGCAGGAAAAGTATGAAAGGAAGTTTGGAGAGGAGTAGGGAGGGAGCTCCCTCCCTTATTAACCACTCAGCCTACGCAGAATGCTACCTCTTCCTCTTCGTTTACAACTCCTCTAAAGTGAACCTCTTTCTCAACCCTTTCAGGCTTTAACTTCTCAACTATGTAGTCAAAGGCCTTAAAAGCGCTTTCGTGCTCTCCACAAGTGTAAACGTCTATCGCAACGTAGCCGTGCTCAGGCCAAGTGTGGAAAGAGAGGTGGGATTCAGAAATTACAACAACCCCCGTCGCCCCGTAGGGCTCAAACTGATGGTAGTAGGCTGAGAGTTTGTTAAGCTTAGCGTGCTTCACGGCTCCTTCAAATACCTCTGCCATAGACTGGGCAGACTTTAGGAGCTCTGGCTCGCAGCCGTAAAGGTCTGCAACGATGTGGACGCCGAGGGTCTTTGCCATTTTCACTCCTCCCTTGATTAAAGATTTGCAGGGTCTAAATTAATATTTTACTGCTAAAATTACAACAAAAGGAGTAGGGAAAGGCTTGGAAGAGGAAAGGAGATGGCACGTCGTTTACATAAAGCCCCGTAAAGAAAGAGTAGTAGAAACTCTTCTAAGAAGGGCTGGAATTGAAAGTTTCTATCCTATAGTAAAACTAAAAAGAAACGGTACTTTAAAAGAAGAACCTCTTTTCCCCCACTA
>JALSNF010000055.1 GCA_026987115.1 Desulfurobacteriaceae bacterium | reverse complement strand
GATTACTTCAAGAAAAAAAGCATTAATTGAAAGTAATCTTAAAAAATTTTTATTTAAATATAATCATTCAAATGCAAAAGATTTTTATGATTATAGTTTAGCATATTTTCAAAAATATAATATTTTTGAACCAACTACTATTAAAAAAATAAACCATATTTTATATTTAGCAAATATAGGCAAAATACAATATTATAGATATCTCCAAAAGCGAGAAAAAGAGATTAACTCAAATACTTATTGTAAGAAAATTTATTCAAAGTTACAGCATATTTCAAATACATTAAATGAGTATTATAAAATAAATAAGAAAATATTAATGAAACAATTTGATAAGTATCTTAATCAATATTTAAATTTAGTAAATCAATTTAGAATTAAAAAAGTAAATAAAGAATTTATATATAAATTAATGGAGCAAAAATGAAAAAGTTAATATTTATTATTTTTTCATTGAATGTAATTTTTGCAAAAGAGTATTCTATAATTGCTTTTAGTACTAAAAAATTTGATATTAAATCTGCAAAATTATTTATTAAAAGATTTCCTAATGGAGTAATTAAAAAATATACAAAATTTGTTGAATACAAAATAGAACCATTTAAATCATATGATGAAGCTAAAGAATTTTTATATAAAGTAAAAAAATATTATAAGTATCCATTAATAGTCAGATATAATCCAAATATAGGAAAAGTTTTATATCCTAAAAGAAATAATAAATATATTATTTTTAATATTAATTACCAAAATAAAGTAAATAGATCATCATTAATTCAAAAAAATGAGTCAAAAATAGATAAATCATATTTAGTCCATTGTAAAAACAAATGCGGATGTATAAAAAATAAAACATATAATTGGGAAATCAATAAAACAAAAATTATTAAGAATATAAATGTAAAAGTTAAAAAATATTTAGAAATTAATAATTCTAAACAAATTGTATATTTTAATAAAAGAAAAAATGTTTTTTTAGATGAGAATAATATTTCAAAATTAAATTTAGGATGTAGATATCCTTCATCTTCTTCATTAATTTATTATATAGATTTATATGGCAATTATTTTAAAGGGCAAAAATATACTTATCAAAAAGATGGATATTTAGGCAATTTAAAATTAGGTTTAATGTATGAGAAATATTTCTTAGATAATTGGAAGTTTTATACAGATGATAGAATTATTCTTTCAAGAAAAAAAATAAATAGTCATAATACTTCAGTGTTATATTTTGATGTAAATGAATTGTATTTAAGAAGTTATTGTTTAATGTGTAATTATTTAGATATTTTAATTGGTAGAAAAAAAACAAAAGATTATAAATCTTGGTGGTTTAATAATCATTTAGATGAAATAAAATTATTTCATGAGAATGATTTAGTAACTTTTGATATAATTGGTGCAACAAGAATCAACAATAATATTGTTACAAATGAAAATTCTTCTAAATATAAACTAAAAAATTCAGGATATTTAATAACAAATATTAATTATCAATTTTATTATAAAAATAATCTTGGCTTTTATTATATATATGAAGATGCAAAACCAAGAGATGTTATCAATAAACAAAGAATGCATTATT
>JALSNF010000054.1 GCA_026987115.1 Desulfurobacteriaceae bacterium | reverse complement strand
ACTATAAAGGCTAGTATAAATAGAGCAACTATGAGGTACCAGCTGAACTTAAAGACTTTCTGTGAAAGGGAGCTCTCCCTCTTCCTGTTTTTGTAGTAGTCCCTGTCGTAAATTCCCATTTCTTAAACTCCTTAAAGTTTCCTGTAAACGGTTCCCTGTGGCAGGTCCTCAAGGGCTATTCCAAGCTCTTTTAGTCTGTCCCTTATAAGGTCTGCAAGCTGGAACTCCTTTTTCTTTCGGAGCTCTCCTCTAACTTCAATTAGGAGCTCTATAAGCTCCTTTTCTATCCCTTTAGAGCTCTCACTTTCCAGTTTAAAGCCGAGGGTTTTTAAGGAGCTCTCAAGGAACTCTACTGCGTCAAGGAGAAAGCTTTTCTCTTCTTTACCGATTTCTCCTCTCTTTACTGCGCTATCTTTAATAAGATTGGCCTCCTTTACTAGCTCAAATAAAACGCCCAAGGCCTTTGCAGTGTTAAAGTCGTCGTCCATTGCCTCTTCAAAGAGGTTTTTGTAAAAAGAAACGCTAACTTTAACTTCCCCTTCCCCTCTAACTGGGAGCTCTAACATTACCTCCTTCGTCCTTAAAAAGTTTAAGAGCCTTTCAAGTCCCCTTTTTGCTTCCTCTAACCTCTCAAAGGAAAAGTCTATGGGACTTCGGTAGTGGGTAGAGATTAAAAAGAGGCGCAAAACGTCCGGAGAGAACCTCTCTAAAATCTCCTTAACTGTAAAGAAGTTGCCTAAAGACTTGCTCATCTTCTCTTTGTTTACCATAACAAAGCCGTTGTGAATCCAGTACCTTGCAAAGGTTTTCCCCGTATAAGCTTCAGATTGGGCAATTTCGTTCTCGTGGTGGGGGAAGATTAGGTCAAGGCCTCCTCCGTGAATGTCCATAGTTTCCCCCAAGTACTTCATAGACATTACGGAGCACTCTATGTGCCATCCCGGCCTTCCAAAGCTCCAGGGGGATTCCCAGCCGGGCTCCCCTTCCTTACTCTTCTTCCAGAGGGCAAAGTCAAGGGGATTCCTCTTCTTTTCTCCCGGCTCTATCCTTGCTCCTGCGCGGAGCTCCTCAATTTTCCTCTTTGAGAGTTTCCCGTATTCTGGGAACTTCTCAACACAGAAGTAAACGTCCCCTCCTGACTCGTAGGCGTAGCCTTTCTCTATAAGGCCGTCTATCATCTCAATTATTTCTCTTATGTGCTGGCTTACCTTAGGTTTGTAGGTAGGTTCCTTAACGTTAAGGGCTCTCATGTCCTCTTCGTAAGACTTTATGTATTTTTCAGAGACCTCCTGCCAAGATAGTTTTTCCTCTCTTGCCCTCTTAATTATCTTATCGTCAATGTCTGTGTAGTTCCTTACGAAAACCACCTTATATCCCCTGTATTCAAACCACCTCCTTATAACGTCAAATGCGACGGCGCTCCTTGCGTGTCCTATATGGGCGTGGTCGTAAACTGTAGGGCCACATACGTACATCTTTACCGTTCTATCTTCAAGTGGTTTAAATTCTAACTTCTTTTCAGTTAGAGTATCGGTTATCTTTATCAAGGCTCACCTCTTAAAAAGTTTTGCCACTTAAATATACTTCAAAAGCAGGAGGGTAAGTTGAAAAGGTACACCTTTGAGGACTTGGTTAAGGTTATGGAGAAGCTCCGCTCTAAGGAAGGGTGTCCTTGGGACAGGGAGCAGACCCACAAGAGCCTCCTTCCCTACCTTATTGAGGAGTGTTATGAGGTGGTTGACGCTATAGAGAAGGGAGACGACGAAGAGTTAAAAGAAGAACTTGGAGACCTTTTACTTCAAGTAGTTTTCCACTCACAGATAGCAAAAGAAAGGGGAGCTTTCACGATTGAGGAGGTAATAGACTCGTTAGTTAAGAAATTGATATTCAGGCATCCCCACGTTTTTAAAGGCAAAGAGGGAGTGGAGACTCCCGAGGACGTTTCAAGGGAGTGGGAAAAACTCAAGGAGAAGGAGGGGAAAAAGAGGGAAAGTCTTTTAGACGGGATACCTTTCTCTATGCCCTCTTTAGACAGGGCTTATAAGCTTCAAAAGAGAGCAGAAAAGGTTGGTTTTGACTGGAAGGACTTTAAAGGGATAAAGGAGAAGATAACGGAGGAGCTTAAGGAGATTGAAAGCGAGGTTGAAAAAGGAAACAGGGAGAAGTTGGAAGAAGAAGTAGGGGACCTTCTCTTTATGGCGGTTAACTTGGCAAGGTTCTTAAAGGTTCACCCTGAGGTGGCCTTAAGGAAGGCCAACGAGAAGTTTGAAAGGAGGTTTAAGTATATGGAGAAAAGAGCAAGGGAGGAGGGAAAAGAGCTAAAGGAAATGGACATTAATGAGATGGAGGAGCTCTGGCAGGAAGCAAAAGAGAGGGAAAAGTATAATAATTCTGGCCTATAAATACTTTGTAAGGAGGGAAAATGCCCCTTTTTAAGAAAATACTATACCCCACTGACTTTTCAGACCTTGCAGAAGTAGCTAAAGACTACGTTAAAAAGCTAAAAGAGGCAAACGCAAAAGAGGTCGTTATCCTTCACGTAATTCACCCTTTAGAGTTCTCTCTTCCTCAGTTTGACGACCCTTTCGCTTTAGACGTGGCAACCCTTTACGCTCACGTTCCGGAAATAGAAAAAGCGATACTTAAGAGCCACGAGGAGAGGTTAAAGGAGATAGAGGAGGAGCTTAAAAAGGAAGGCTTTAAGGTAAAGAGCGTTCTGACTGTAGGTGAGCCTAAAGAGGAGATATTAAGCGTTGCAAAACAAGAGAAAGTTAACCTTATAGTTATAGGCTACCACGGCAAAGGTCTCCTTGAGAGGATTTTAGAGATAGGGAGCACTGCAAAGGCAGTTATAAAGAAGGCAGAGTGTCCGGTTCTCGTTGTAAAAAGGAGGGAAGATGAAGATTAAGGACATTAGACCTTTAAAGTGGACCGGGAGCTCCCTTTTACTCTTAGACCAGAGGAAGCTTCCCTTAAAGGAAGAGTGGGTAGAGTGTAAAGATTACGAGTGCGTTGCAAAGGCTATTGAGGATATGGTTGTAAGGGGAGCTCCTGCAATAGGTGTTGTTGCAGCCTACGGAGTCGTTTTAGGTGCAAAAGAGGTTGCAAGGAGTGTAAACAGCTACGTTGAGTTTAAGGCAAAGGTTGAGCTCATAATAAACAGGCTTGCTGCTACGAGGCCCACTGCAGTTAACCTCTTTTGGGCTTTGAAGAGAATGAGGAGGATAGTTGAGGCGGGCTCTAAAATTGAGGACATAGTTGCTGCCCTTGAGACTGAAGCGGTTAACATAGAAAGGCAAGACGTTGAAACCAACAGGAAAATAGGCTACTTTGGAGCAGAGCTCCTTTCAAGTAGAGAAGTAATCCTTACCCACTGTAATACGGGAGCTCTCGCAACTGCCGGTTATGGAACTGCTTTAGGCGTAGTTAGAGCTGCCGTTGAGATGGGAAGGGAGATAACGGTCTTCGTTGACGAAACTAGGCCCTACCTTCAAGGAGCAAGGCTTACAGCCTGGGAGCTCCAGCAGGAGGGAATTCCCTACTACCTTATAACAGACAACATGGCAGGCTACTTTATGTCCCTTGGGGAGATTACCTGCGTGATAGTTGGAGCAGATAGGATAGCCAGAAACGGGGACGTTGCAAATAAGATAGGCACTTACTCCCTCTCAGTCCTTGCAAAAGAGCACGGAATACCCTTTTACGTTGCAGCTCCCACCTCAACCTTTGACCTTTCAATAGACTCTGGAGGAGAAATCCCCATAGAGGAAAGGAGCTCTGAAGAGGTAATCTACTGCCACTGTAGAGACTGTAGGATTGCCCCCTACGGAGCGAAAGTAAAAAACCCTGCCTTTGACATAACTCCCCACGAAAACATTACCGGGATAATAACTGAAAAGGGAGTCATTAACTCCCCTTCAGAGGAAAAGATAGTTGAGTTCTTCAAGGAGTGGTAAGGGTTTCGTTCTCTTTATAGTTCTCCTTATAGTCTGGGCCCTTTCGGCCTTCCTCTTTTCCCTTTACTACCTTTCACAGTCAAAGTATAAAGAGGCAGAAGGCATAAGAGACTATGTAGTTGCTTATCACGGAGCCGTCTCTGCCGTTAAGATTGCCCTAAAACTCCTTAAAGAGGACAAAAACTCCTACGACGGAGAAGGGGACGACTGGTATAGTCCTTTTACCTACAACTACAACGGGATAGTTATCTCTGTAAAGATAAGGGACGAGTGTGGAAAGTTAAACGTGAATAAGATAACTGACCCAAGGCTTTACGGAGTTCTAGAGAGGCTTTTAGACGAGATATCCGTAGATGAAGAGGTTGCAGAGGTTATAAGGAAGAGGGTTGAGAAAAAGCCCTTAAGGAGCGTAGGGGAGCTCTACACTTTAAAGGGAGTTAACTTTAAAACTGCCAAGAAACTTTCCCGCTACTTAACGGTTTACGGGGGCTCAAAACTGAACGTTAACTCTGCTGGGAAGGAGCTTTTAGAAGCCCTCTCGTTAGACCTTTCAGAAGAAGGAGTAGAGAGCATTTTAAAGGCAAGGCCAATAAAGGAGCTCTCACAGCTTTTAGACCTACCCGGGATAACCAAGGAGACCTACTTTGAAGTAAGGCCCCTTCTAACTAACAGGTGCAACTACTTTAAAATTGAGGCTACGGCTTCCTACAACGGCCAAGTTAGCCAAGTAGAAGCCTATACCAGCAGGTATAAAGTTTTAGAGTGGAAGGTAGTTAAATGACGGGAGTTGACTGGGGAAGTAAGGAGGTAAAGTGGTTTAACGGGAAGGAGTTTGGTCTTGGCACTCCAAACTCTAAGTCGGCGGTTTTAGGCCTTTCCTCTTACGGACTTTTAACCAAAGAGGCAAGCTTCCCCTTGTGTAAGGGAAGGGAACTTGAAAAGCTTGTTTTAAACGAGGTAATTGCAGACCTTGGCGTAGAGAAAGAGGAGGTAGCGGTAGCCTTTTGTCCGATAAAGAGGGAGAAGGTAGGTTGCACTTTTCACCTCTTTATTGAAAAAAGAGAATCTTTAAGGGCAATTCCAGAAAAGTTAAGGGAGAGCTCCCTAATCACCTCCGACCTAATAGGAGGGGCAACTGCCTTTAATCTCCTCTACGGCGAGGAAGAAGGGGTTATCCTTGATGCTGGAAGTTCAAAGGTAGCAGTTTATAGGGTTTTAGGGGGAGTTCCTTTAGAAGTTGAAGTTATTAGAAAGGGATTTAAGGAAGTAGAAAGGGAAGAGCTTTTAACTTTCCTAAATGGAAAGAAGTTCCTCTTAATCGGAGGGGGAGCTTTAAACGGAGAGTTTAAGGAGAAGTTAAGGGGACTGGACTTTGAGCTTCCTGACTTTCCTCCCTTTGGTAAAGAGGCTCCCCTGTACTTTAACGCTTTTGGTCTTTATAACTTTAAGTCCTCAAGGTGTAGGGCCCTCTTTCACAGGCCAAGCTTTTTCTCTTTAGAGTTTCTTGAAAGGCACGGAGGTAAGTTAAAGTTCTTAGCCTTTTCTTCAGTTTTCTCTCTCTTCTTAATTACAGCTGGCCAGTTTATAAGGCTTGAAGCTGCAAAGAGGGACTATTTCTCATTAAAGAGCGAAATTAAGAGGGAGCTCTCAAGGATAACAGGTGAGGAAATCCTAATACCTCAAGTCCAGATTCCGGAAAAGGTTGAAGACTTAAAGGAGCTTGAAAAGCTGTTAAAGGTAAATGACAAAAGCGTTTTAGTTTACCTAAGGGCCATATCTGAGAGCGTAAAGGGCAAAGTGAATGTTTTGGAGGTTAAGGGGAGCTCCCTTTTAGACCAGTTTACCGTGGTAGGAAGGGCAGATGACGAAAAGAGTTTTAGGGAGTTTTTAGATTCCCTAAAGGGGAAGTTTAAAGAAGTTTCAGTCTCTTTAAGGGACAAGGGTAAGTTTAAAGTAAACTTAAGGGGTATAAAAGTTGGAGCTAAATAGGTTAAAAGAGGAAGTAAACGGCTACCTCTCTTCTTTAAGTCAAAGGGAAAGGTTAATACTCCTTTTGGGACTTCCCCTCCTTTTCTTTATCCTCTACTTTATAGTATTTGTCTTTCCCCTATTAAGTAAGACCCAAGATTACATAAAAAGGAGAGAGCTCCTTATAAAGAGCCTTAACAGTTTAGAGCCCCAGATAAAAGAGCTCCTTAAACTAAAAGGGAAAATCTCTCCGATAATGGAAAAACTAAGGAGAGGAGAGAACCTTGACGTTGCCTCTTACGTAAAGACCGTTGGAAGGATGATAGGGCTTAGTATTGACAGCGTTAAAGTTGCTCCAACCTCTACCCAAGAGAACATAGAAGTTGACAGAGTCTCTGTAGGCTTTAGTGAGGTTCCCTTAAACAAGGTGTCAAGGCTAATATTTAAACTTGAAAACGGCAGTTATTACTTTAAGTCAGATTCAATTTCCGTTTCAGATTACGACCAAGACGGTTTGGTCTCGGGGAAGATAACCTTTTACTTCTTTAGGAGAAGGGAATGAAAAAAATTTTATACGGACTGCTCTTTGTTCTCTTAACCCTTTTTTTCACTTACATTACATTTCCCTTTGAAAGGTTAATATCAAGGGAGCTCTGTAGTAAGCTCTCTTATCAAGCCCTCTCCTTTGATAGGTTTCCTCCAAAGTTGACCCTATACGGTTTAGAAATACCAAAAGGCAGTTTAAAAGTTGACTACCTTGAACTAAAGCCAATTTTCCTTTCCCTTTTAAAGGGAAAAAGGGAGTTTAAATTTAAGGGAGCCCTCTGCAGGGGCACTTTTAACGGAGAGGCAAGCTACCCTGTAAGTAAAGTTTCCTTTAACCTTTTAGATATAAGGTTAAGTAGGTGCTTAAACTCTGTTCAAGGGAGCCTATCGGGTAAGGGAGAGCTCCTTTTTAAAGGGAAAAACTTAACGGGAGGCAAAGGAGACTTTGTAGTTAGCAACCTTAACCTTCTAAACCTTAACTTTGGTCTTTTTAAGTTTACCTCTTTAAACTTAGGGAACTTAAAGGCCAGCTACAGCATAGAGAGAGAGAACCTTATTAAGGTTAAAGGGAAAAGTTCTGGAAACGACGCCTCTTTAAAGTTTAAAGGAGAAGTCTTTTACAGACCTGAAACTCCTTTAGACTCTTACGTTAACCTCTCTGTTAAGGTAAAAGTTAAAAGGGAACCCTTTAACGGAAGGGAGTTTAGCTTTTCAATAAGGGGAAACATAAGGAACTTGGGTATTTAAAATGGTTGAGTACGTAAAAGGAGAGTTAAGGGAAAAGGGAGAGAACTACGCAGTTATTGAGGTGGGAGGTTTTGGGATAAAGGTTTTAGTCCCTAAAATAGGGGCTGAAGAAGGCCAAGAGGTAAAACTTTTTACCTTCTTAATACTTCCCCCTGAAGGAACTCCTACCCTTTACGGTTTTGAAAGTAAGGAAGAGAGGGAGTTTTTTAAAAAGCTTCAAAAGGTTCAGAAGGTAGGCTCAAAAGTGGCCCTTTCTATTTTGGCTCACCTTAGCGTTAGCGAGTTAAAAGAGGTTATCCTCTCTGGAGACTACGAGAGGCTTTCGCAAGTTCCAGGCTTAGGGAAGAAGCTCTCAAGGAGGATAGTTGTAGAGCTAAAGGGGGAAGTAGAGGAGAAGAAAGTGCCGGAAGAACTTTACCGTGCTCTAAAGTCTTTAGGTTTTAAGAGGGAAGAAATTACCCAAGCTGTAAAAGGGATAAATTTAGAAGGGTTATCTTTGGAAGAAGCTTTAAAGGAGGCTTTAAAACGCCTTTCAGGGAGCTAACTTGATAGAAAGACCTCAGAGCCTTTCCCAATTTATAGGTCAAGAAAAGGTTAAAAGCCTTTTAAAGGTTGCCGTAGAGTCTGCAAAAAAGAGGGGAGAGCCTTTAGACCACATCCTCTTTTACGGTCCTCCGGGAACCGGTAAGACTACCCTTTCAATGTTAATAGCCAACGAGCTTAACAGGGAAATTAAGCTTGTTTCTGCTCCGACGATTGAGAGGAAGGGGGAGCTCCTTGGCCTTTTAACTACCCTTAACGAGGGAGACATACTCTTTATAGACGAGATACACAGGCTAAACAGGGCAGTAGAGGAGACCCTTTACTCTGCAATGGAAGACTTTAGGGTAGATGTTGTAATGGGAGGAAAGAGGGCAGTTTCAATAGAGCTCTCTCCCTTTACCTTAATAGGTGCTACGACCAGGCTCAACATGATTACCCCTCCACTAAGGAGCAGGTTCGGCCTTGTCTGTAGGCTTGAGCTTTATAAAGTGGAAGAGCTTGTGGAGATAGCAAGAAGGGGAGCTAAAAAGCTTAACTTAAATCTTACCGAAGGTGCCCTTAAGGTTATCGGGAGTTGTTCAAGGGGAACTCCGAGGATTTTAAACCAAGTCTTAAAGAGGGTAAGGGACTTTGCAACTGTTAAAGGGTGGGAAGTTGTTGGGGAGGAAGAGGCCCTTGAAGTCCTCCACCACTTAGGAATTGACGAAAACGGCCTTAACAGGCTTGACAGGGAGATATTGAAAACCATAGCTACCCTCTTTAAAGGAGGTCCCGTTGGCTTAAACACCCTTGCAACAGTTTTAAAGGAAGAGCCCGATACTATAGAGAACCTCCACGAGCCTTACCTTATAGAAAGAGGATACCTTTTAAGGACTTCAAGGGGAAGGAAGATAACCGAGGAGGGGCTTAAGGTTATAGGTATGGAGAGGGAGCTCCCCCTCTTTAAAGGGAGCTCTTAAAGGTTAACCTGCTTTACTTCCAATATCTCCGGTATTTCCTTAATTTCTGAAATTGCCTCTTGTGGAACGTCGTCGTCAATTAAGATTACTCCCTTTGCCTCCTTACCCTTTTCCTTCCTTCCAAGCTGAAATCCTGCGATGTTCACCTTATACTTCCCTAAAATTGAGCCAAGCTTCCCTATAACTCCCGGAACGTCGTAGTTCTTTATAAGTAAGAACTTCCCTTCAGGTTTCAGGTCAAAGAGGAAGCCGTTTATCTCAACTATTTTTGGGAACACGTCGTCCATAACGGTTCCTGCAACTGAAAACTCTTCTCCGTCTTCCTTTTTGCAGACTACCTTAATTAACCTCTTAAAGTTAATCCCTTCAGGCCTTCTAACCTCAACCAGTTTAATTCCCTTTTCCTTTGCCAGGAAGGGAGCGTTTATTAAGTTTACCGGTATGTCAACTACCTTCTGGAGGAATCCTTTTAAAAAGGCTGTGGTTAAAGGCTTTAACTCCTCTCCCAAGTCTCCTCTAAATTCAAGCTCTATCTCTTTGCTTCTTGAGCAGGCAACTTGAACTGCAAAAAGCCCCAGCTTCTCTGCAAGCTCCATAAAGGGTTTTAAATTTTTAGCTGCCGTCGTGTCCTCGTAAGGAGCGTTTACCGCAAACTCTACCTCTTCTCCCCTTAAGGCGGCAAGCACTTGGTTTGCAATTATCACTGCAACGTTTGTCTGAGACTCAAAGGTGTTTGCTCCTATGTGGGGAGTGACCACTATGTTTGGGGCGTCAAGTAGGATGTTGTCTGTGGCAGGCTCTTTTGTGAAAACGTCAACTGCGGCAGCCCTAACTTTACCGCTTACCAAGGCTTCGTATAGGTCTTTCTCGTTTATTATCCCTCCCCTTGCTATGTTAAGGAGGATTACTCCGTCTTTCATCTTCTCTATCTCTTTCTTTGTTATCATGTTCCTAGTTTCCTCTGTTAGGGGAGTGTGAACGGTAATGATGTCTGAACGCCTTAAGAGCTCCTCAAGCTCGTCAACCAGCTCAACTCCCAGCTTTTCTGCCTTTTCCCTCTTTATGTACGGGTCGTAAGCTATAACCTTCATGTCAAAGGCCTTTGCCCTTATACCAACCCTTGAGCCTATCCTTCCAAAACCTATAATTCCTAAAGTTTTCCCTGCAAGCTCTACTCCCATAAACTTCTTCCTTTCCCAAACCCTCTCTTCCTTTAAGGACTTGTGGGCATAGGGAATCAGCCTTGCCGCCGCTATCATCATTCCCATAGTGTGCTCTGTTGCTGCCAGAGTGTTTCCGGTAGGGGCGTTTACTACTAAAATCCCTCTCCTTGAGGCTGCTTCAAGGTCTATGTTGTCAACTCCCACTCCTGCCCTGCCAACGACCTTTAACTTCTCTGCCCTGCTTAAGAGCTCCTCGTTAACCGGCGTTCCGCTCCTTGTTATAAGGGCGTGGTAATGAGGGATGATTTCAAGGATTTTCTTAAAGTCCCTAAAAAGCTCCGGCTCGTAGGTTATCTCAACGTCAGGCTGTTTCCTTAAGAGCTCCACCCCCGCTTCTGCTATGTGCTCGGTTATAAGGACCTTAAACTTCTCCATTTTTACCTCCATAGTGCCTTGTGAGGCTGATTATACAACTGCCGAAAAGAGAAACCTTAAAACGTTGGTGGCGTAAGCTCCTTTTGGAAGGGAAAAGGAGAGTCGGCACCCTCCTTTAAACTCTCTTAAACTAAGGTCTTCAACTTTAATAGAGCTCTTCCTCTTAAAAGAGTGGAAAAAGGGAGAAAGCCCTTTAAAGTATTCCCTTGTAATCCCCAGTTCCTTTAAAAGGGGGTCGTAGAGCTCAACTTTCGGCGTAAAAACAGGTAAGCTTTCCGGGAGGTCAACTTCTTCAAGTGGGTAGATGAGAGTTCCGAGCTTATACTTGAACTTTAAACTCTCCCTTCCCCTTTCCCTAATTAACCTTGAAAGGAGGGAGTTAAAGAGGAAAGACTGTAGAACGTTTACCTGAAACTCTAACTCTTCCTTTGGAATTAGCTTGAGAGCTCCCTTGTGGCCTCCTCCCCTTAACAGGTAAAGTGCAACTTCCCTTCTCCAGCCCTTTAAGAAGGGCAAGGCCTCTTTAAACTTACCCTCTAAAAAGAGCCTTTTCCCTTTCCTGCTCTTTGAGTTTTCCCACCCTGCAGGTTTAAAGAGAAGCCTTATAAACTCTTTAGGCTCTTTATAGTGTAGAATAGGAATCTTTCCCTCTCTAACAGGAGTAAACCTTTGCTCCCCGTAGTAGTTGGGAATTCCCTCTTCTTTTAATTGGAGAACTCTTCTTTCTTCCGGCGGTGAAACGCCGTAAACTTTTATCTCAAAGTGGTTAGCCTTTAAAAGTTCTTTAGGGGTTAGGTTGTGAAACCCTTTAAATGCAACGGTTAAGTTTTTCAATTTAATCTCTTTAACCTTAAGCTCCCTGGGAACTGCTACATACTGCCAGGTTTCACCTTGTTTGTCCTTTAAACCTCCGTAGAGTATCTTCCCTTTTTCTACTTTCCAGCGTTTACTTATCTCTTCAAGGGCTTCTTGAGTTTCAAGTCCCCTCTTCTTTAAGAGGAAGAACTTAAACTTCCCCTCTTTTTTAAGGGGCTCTTTTAATACCTCTTTTACCTTAAAGTCCCTGTAGGAGGACTTTATTCTCACTTTCTGCTCCTTTAAAATAAAATCTAAATACTGCTTTTGGAGGGGAAATGAAAGTTTACCTTATAGTCTTTTCTCCAACCTGTGCGGAAGGGACCTTTATGTTTGCAGAGGAGCTCCAATTTGTAAACGACGCCCACGTTAAGGCAACGGGCTACTTCTCTTACAAGGAAGACTTATCAGAGTATTTAAGGTTAAAGAAAGAGGGCGTCAAGAAGAGGACTTTGATAATCCCCCAGAGCTCCTATACCTTCATAGAAGAGCTTGAGGTATAGGTTTTATGGAAGGAGTGGTTATAGAGAGGGCAGGTCAAAAGCTAACGGTTTTAGTTCCCGAGCAGAAGAAAACTTACAGGGGAATTCCCTTAGGGAAAGTTAGGAAGAGGGAAAAGCTCTTTGCAGGAGACTTTGTTGAAGGAAGAGTTGTTGACGACCAGACCTTTGCGATAGAGAAGTTAAAGGAGAGGAAAAATCTACTCGTTAGGCCTCCTGTGGCAAACGTTGACAGGGCAGTTATAGTTGAAACTATTGAGAACCCGCCTTTTAACAACTACCTCCTTGATAACCTCCTGGTAGTTTACGACCATTTAGGCCTTGATGTTGTGTTGGTCTTTAACAAGGTTGACCTTTTAAGCGAAGAAGGTAAAGAGGCCCTTAAGAAGTGGAGCTCCGTTTACGAAGACGCAGGCTATAAGGTCATTAAGACCAGCGTTAAAACTGGAGAGGGCCTTAAGGAACTGCAGGAGGCGTTAAAGGAGGGAACGAGCATATTTGCCGGGCCTTCCGGAGTTGGCAAGAGCTCCTTAATATCTGCTATTACCGGCGTTGAGCTTAAAACCGGCGAGGTAAGCAGTAAGACAGAAAGGGGGAAGCACACTACCAGAGAGGTAAGACTTATCCCCTTTAAAGGGGGATTTATAGGGGACGCTCCCGGCTTTTCAAGGGTTGAGGCCTTAAACTTTATGGATAGAGAGGAAGTTAGACTCCACTTTCCCGAGTTCTTACGCTACTCCTGTAAGTTTTCAGACTGCCTCCACATTGAAGAAGAAGGGTGTCAGGTAAGGGAGGCGGTTAAGAGGGGGGAGCTCTCTTGTGAAAGGTATAAGAGCTACTTAAAAATGCTAAACGAGTTTGTCCCTTGGCTTTCAGATGTTAAAGACTGCTCTTAGGAGGCTTTATGGCTACAACCGTTTCAACCTTCCTTGAGAAGAAAAAAAGGGGAGAGAAGATAGTTATCTTAACAGCTTACGACTACATAACTGCCAAGCTCTTAGATGAGGCGGGAGTTGACGGGATACTCGTTGGAGACTCTTTAGCGATGGTTGCCTTGGGCTACCCTTCAACCCTTCAGGTAAGTATGGAAGAGATGATACACCACACAAAAGCTGTGGTAAGGGGAGCAAAGGAGGCAATGGTCATCTTTGACATGCCCTTTCTCTCCTATCAGGTAAGCACGGAAAGGGCAGTTTTAAACGCCGGAAGGGCACTTAAGGAAACCGGATGCTGTGCAGTTAAGCTTGAAGGGGGAGTTGAGCAGGCAGAGAAGATTAAAGCCATCACCGGCGCCGGCATTCCGGTTATGGCACACATAGGCTTACAGCCTCAAAGCGTTAACCTTTACGGAGGTTATAGGCTTAGGGGAAAGGGAGAAGAGAGGGAGAGGATTTTAGAAGATGCAAAGGCCGTTGAAGAGGCGGGAGCTTTTGCTGTAGTTCTTGAGAAGATACCTTCAGATTTGGCAAAAGAGATAACAGAGTCTTTAACTATCCCTACCATAGGGATAGGTGCAGGTCCTTACTGCGACGGGCAGGTTCTCGTCTTCCACGACCTTGTAGGTCTCTTTACAGACTTTAAGCCCAAGTTCGTAAAGAGGTACGCACAACTTGGAGAGATTGCTAAAGAGGCCGTTAGGGAATTCATTAAAGAGGTTAACTCTGGTAAGTTTCCAGACAAGGAGCACAGTTATTGAGGGAGCCTTTAATTGAGGTAAGGGAGGTTAAGAAGCTCTACCCTTTAAGGAGAGACTTTTTAGGGCGGGTTAAAGAGTGGCTCTCTGCCTTAAACGGCGTTTCCCTTTCCGTTTACCCTGGAGAGTGTTTGGGAGTTATCGGGGAAAGTGGCTGCGGCAAGTCAACCTTGGGGAAAATTATCTTAGACCTTGAAAGACCGGAAGAGGGAAAGGTTCTTTTTAGAGGAAAAGAGCTTAGGAAGTTGAAGGGTAGGGATTATAAGGAGTACAGGAAGAGCGTTCAGGCGGTGTTTCAAAATCCCCAGAGCTCCCTTAACCCGAGGATGAGAGCTTGGGAGCTGGTGGTTGAAGGTCTCAAGATAAACTATGCTCTCTCTAAAGGGGAGCTCTTAAGTAGGGCAGAAGAGCTCTTAAAGTTGGTTAACCTTCCCGTTGAAGTTCTTAACAAGTATCCCCATCAGCTTTCAGGGGGGCAAAAGCAGAGGATAGCAATTGCAAGGGCTTTAGCCTTAAAGCCGGAAGTTATAGTTGCAGACGAGCCTACAAGTGCCCTTGACGTTTCAGTTCAGGCCCAGATTGTAAACCTCTTTCTGGAGCTCCAGGAGAAGTTCAACCTCTCCTACCTTTTTATTTCCCACTCCCTACCTGTAGTTGAGGCAATAAGCGATAGGGTAATAGTTATGTACAAAGGCTACGTAGTTGAGGAGGGTAAAAACGAAGAGGTTTTTACAGAGTTTGCCCACCCTTACACTAAACTCCTTATCTCTTCAGTTCCCGGAAGTAGCGTTAGCTTTAAAGAGACCAGAGAGCAAGAGATAAAAAAGGCTCAAGGATGTCCCTTCTATGGCCGATGTCCTTACAGGAAAAGGGAATGCTTAAGCTACGACATGAAGCCCTTTAAACTTAGCGACACCCACAAAGTAGCATGCCTACTTGTAGCTTCTTAGTGGCGTGTAGGCAACTGTATATACAAAGACCTTTTCTGCTCCCTTCTCTTTTAAGAGCCTTGATATCTCGTTTACCGTTGCTCCCGTCGTAAAGACGTCGTCAAATATTAGAATCCTCTTTCCCTTTACCTCTCCGTTTAGCTTAAAGAGTCCCCTAACATTTTCCCTTCTTTCCTTAAAACTCATTGAGGACTGCTTTTCCCTGTAAATAGGCTTTTCAAGTAGGTTTTCAAAGTGAACTCCCGCTCCTTTTAACATCTCCTCGCTTTGGTTAAATCCCCTCTCCTTTAAAGTGTTTCTGTGCACCGGAACGGGAACTACAGTGTCTATGTGGTTTTCGTTAATGAAGACCTTTAAACTTTTAGAGATTTCCCTTCCTACTTGGTAGGCAAGGGGTTTAAGCTTGCTAAACTTAAGCTCAACTATAGCTTTTTCGGCTAAGCCTTCGTAGAGGGTGTAGTAGGATACTTTGTCAAAGTAAAACTCCCTCTTTTCTTCTAGGCACCTCTTGCAGAGATGGCCTTTCCCCGGAAGTAAACTAAGGGGATGTCCGCACTTTATACACTTTTCCCCTTTAAACTCCCTAAATTCCCTCTCCCAACACTTTTTACAAGCTATAACTTTGTGGTCTAAAAACAGAAAAGAACCACATAGACAGCAAAATTCCGGAAAGAGAAGGTCTAAAAGAGCGTTTAAAAGCAGTTTCATGGAGAGATGAACTTTTCAACCACTTGAAAGTTATCTTTAAGCCTCTCTTTTAAAAACTCCCTTAAAATCTCCCTTGTATCTTCCGGAGAGTGTGCTATGACCTCTTTTCCTAAGTTTACTACCTCTGACGGCAGGGAGTTTGCTTTACAGAACTCCTCAAACACCTCGTTTAAACTCTTCCCCCCTCCAACCACCTCCTCTGTAAGAGCCTCTTCAACGGCCTTTACCCTCAAGTAGAGGGAGTTTCTCCTAATCTCCTCAAGGAGGAACTTAAACTTCTCTATGGGGGTGGTTTTGTAAGTGTAGAGGATAACTACTACGGGCTTTTTGTCTTGGGACTTTACCTTCTGTAAGAGCTCCTTTAGCTCCTCGTCTCCTCTTTCTTCGCTAGTTTTTAAAATTAAAAAAGGTCTTAAACCTTCAAGTTCTATTCTCTTAAACTTCCTCTTTTCAATTTCTATTAAGTTAAACCCTCTTTTTCCGTTTTCTGCCTCGTCAAAGGTCCTAAACTCGGTTGAGCCTGGGTAAGAAAGGATTCCTCCTTTTACCTTTTCAACCCTATAGGTGTGAAGGTGGCCTGCGGCGTAATAGGTAAAGTTCTTTGGAAGTTGGGTTATGAGGAGCTCGTAAGCTCCGTTGTAGGGTAGGAACTGGTCAACTGCTTGGTGGAAAAGGAAAACAGAAGCTCCCGCTTTCTCTGCCTCTTTCTCCCACTTTGGAAAGGCCCTTTCTCTTACATAATCTATGTACCTTGCAGGAGTATAACCAAAACCTGCTATGTAAAGGTCTTTTATGTGGAGCTCCCCGTGGGGTTCAAGTAGCTTTAAAAGCTCCAGCCCCTTTAGTAAAACTTGAGGGGGCTTTTTGTCCTTCCTTAAAGCCTTGTCGTGGTTGCCGGTTATGGCTACAACCTCTATTCCCTTGTCCTTTAACCTCTTAAGCTCCTCAACAACGAAAGAGAGGCTCTCAACGTCTGGGTTAAAACTCTCAAAGAGGTCTCCTGAGTGAACCAAAAGGTCAACTTCCAACTCTAAACACTTGTCAACTATTTGCCTAAAGGAATTGAAAAAGTCCCTCTTCCTTTCGTACAGGTTATACTGCATATATCCCAAGTGGGTATCTGAAACGTGTGCTACTTTCATTTTACTCTCCTACTTATAGTCAACTATAACCACTCCTCCAAAGGCTCCAATCCTTATTATGTGTCCCCTATCGTCCTTAAAAGTTATTACTCCCGTGTGCCTTTTATTGTTATCCTGCTCAAACCACACGTACCCGTTTCCGTGGTATTCTCCCACAAGTTTTCCTCCGTTATAGACCTTAACGGTAAACTCCCCTCCGGTTACCTTTAAAATCTGCTTTTCCACCTTAGTTTGAAGCTTACAGGAACACCCTGAGAAAAGTAAAGGAAGGAGTAAAATTAGAGCTCTCTTCATTCTCCTCTTAACTCCCTTAAAACTTCAATTAGTTTATCTATAAAGAACATATTTTCTCTCATTGTCCCTATCGTGACCCTAATGTGGGTTGGAAAGCCGTAGCCGTCCATAGCCCTTACTATTACGCCCTTCTTTAAAAGTCTGTTAAATACCTCTCTGCTGGGGTATCCTGTGTTGACCAAGATGAAGTTTGCACAGGTTGGAACATACTCAAGGCCGAGCTTTTCAAACTCTCTGTAAAGATACCTTTTCCCTTCTTCGTTTACGAGCTGAGAGTGTTTTATGAATGCCTTGTCCTCTAAGGCAGCTGCCCCTCCAACCTGTGCAGGCCTCGTGACGTTAAAGGGTTGGCGAATCCTGTTAAGGTCTTCTATTATCTCTTCCTTACCTACTGCGTAGCCGAGCCTTAAGCCTGCAAGGCCGTATATCTTTGAGAAAGTCCTGGTTATTAAAATGTTCTTTTCGTAGATGTAGTCTATCCCGTTTGGAACTTCAAAGCCTGAAGCTACGGCATACTCGTAGTAAGCTTCATCTAAAACTAAGAGGACATCTTTCGGAAACTCTTTTAAAAACTCCTCAAACTCCCTTTTGCTGAAAGCTGTTCCAGTTGGGTTGTTCGGGTTGGCCAAGAATACTACAGCCGTTTTCTCGTCTATTGCTTCAAGGTGAGCTTTTAAGTCCATGTAGTAGTTGTCCTTTGCTTTAACTACTTTGTGCTCTGCTCCTGAAAGCTGAACCACTATCGGATAGACTGCAAACGACTTTTCGCTGTAAACTGCGTTTAGGCCAGGTCTTAAGTATGCCCTTGCAACCGTGTCAAGTGCTTCGTTGGAGCCTAAGCCTAAGAAGATGTTTGAAGGCTTTACTCCTAATTTCTCAGCAAGTTTGTTCTTTAAGTGGTAAGAATTCCCGTCAGGGTAGCGGTTTAGGTTTTTAAGGTCTTCTATTATGGCCCTTACTGCTGCCGGGCACGGTCCTAAAGGGTTCTCGTTTGAGGCAAGTTTTACTATCTCCTTTAGGCCAAGTTCCCTTTTAAGCTCCTCTTCTGGTTTTCCTGGTTCGTAAACTTTTACCTCTTTTATGTGTTCGGGAAGGGAAAACATACCGTCCTCCTTTTTTAGTGGACTAAAATTATAACTTTAGGGAGGAAGCTATGGCTGTGGAGTTTGAGTTAAAAGAGCTGTTAGTTGAAAAGAAATTGAAGCTCTCAACTGCTGAAAGTTGCACCGGGGGATTGGTTGCAGCAAGGGTTGTAAATGTTCCTGGGAGCTCCGAGTACTTCATGGGAGGCGTAGTTGCTTACGATAACTCTATTAAGATGAAGGTTTTAAGTGTTAGTCCTGAGACTCTTTTAAGGTTTGGTGCAGTTAGTAAGGAAACTGCACGGGAGATGGTTTTAGGGGTTAAAAAGCTTATGAATACAGAGTGTGCAGTCTCAACTACCGGAATAGCCGGCCCTACTGGGGGAACCCCTGAAAAGCCGGTAGGATTAACCTACATAGGAGTGAGCGTTAAAGACAGGGTTGAAGTTTTTGAGTTTGTCTTTAAAGACTCTAACCCTGACCCCGTTAAAAGGAGAAACGCAATAAGGAAGAAGGCTGCAAAGAAAGCTCTTCAGCTTCTTTTAAGGCTTTTAAAGGAGAGTTAATGGAAGCCCTTTTAATACTTGGTAGCAACTTAGGAAACAGAAAGGAGAATATAAGGAGGGCTATTTCTCTAATAGAGAGGTTTGTTGGGAAGGTCTTAAAGGAGAGCTCCCTTCTTGAAACTGCCCCTTTTGGAGTGGTAAATCAGCCTCCCTTTTTAAATAAGGGGGTCTTGGTTGAGACCTTCCATCCCCCCTGGGAGCTCTTAAGGCTTTTAAAGTGGATAGAAAAGAGGGTAGGCAGGTTTCCCACCTACAGGTGGGGGCCAAGAGTTGTTGACGTTGACTTGGTCCTTTACGGGAAAGTAAAGGTAGATACTAAGGAGCTTAAGCTTCCCCACCCTGGCTTAAAGGATAGGTACTTCTTTAAGGAAATTTACGGGGAGGTTAAGCAAAAACCTCCTCCCCTTCCCTAACAGGCTCTAGGTCGTCAAGCCACCCTGCGTTTGGAGTTAACGCCCTCTTAAACAGTTTCCCCACCTTTTTAGGGTCTTTGCACTGGTGGTACTTTAGGAATATCTCTTTACCGATTATCCCTACTATCTCTATCTTCCCCGTTTTGTGGGACATTATGTACTTGAACCTCTTGGCGTGGCCGTCAAGCCTTTGCTTTGCCTTTTCAACTATCTCATATCCTCTCTTTAGTGGAACCTGAAAGTGTGTTTTTACCCTCTTTACAGGCCTACACTGGAAGAGGTAGTAAGGAATTACCCCTGCAGAGGTTATCTCCTTCATTAAATCTGCTATCGTTTGTGGGTCGTCGTTAACTCCTTTGAGTAAAACGGTCTGGTTGCTAACGGGAACGCCGCTTCTTATTAAAGAGTCAACAGCCCTTCTTGCCTCTTTAGTTATTTCCCTTGGATGGTTAAAGTGGGTGACTAAGTAAACTCTCCTTTCGGGGGTTGAGTATTTGGAAAACACCCTTAAGAGCTCTTTATCTTCGTAAATTCTCATTGGGTAGAAGACGGGAACTCTACTTCCGAATCTTATAAATTTAAGGTGGGGGATTTTTGAGAGCTCCTTTAAAAAGTACTCAATTACCTGGGTTGGAAGCACTAAAGGGTCTCCTCCTGAGATTAAAACGTTTGTAATTTCCGGGTGCTCCTTAATGTACTCAACTGCACTGTCAAAGAGCTTTAAGGTTTCGTTTGTGGGAATTCCTACTAGCCTCTTCCTAAAACAGTGTCGGCAGTACCCGGCACACCTATTGGTTATAAGTAAAAGTGCAGTTTCCTTGTACTTGTGTTGAAGTCCGGTTAAAACTGTGTTTTCCTTCTCTCCACTTGTGTCGTAAGAGCCCGATACGTCAAGCTCGTCAATACTGGGAAATATTAGGTTCTTAATTGGGTCTTTAGGGTCTTCCCAGTTTATCAGTCTTGCATAGTAATCTGGTATAAACATAGGGTGGCGGTTAATTACTCTTTTAAGTTTCCTCTTTTCCTCTTTGGGAATTTTGACTTTAAAGTTGGCCTCTATCTCTTCAAGGGAAGAAAATCCGGGTATTTCCATAGTAGTCTCCAAATTGGTTTTTAGGGAGATTATGGATAAGGATGTAAGTATTAAGTAATTTAGGAACTTGAGAGTTTTAGTCAAGCTAGTCTAATATAGTTAGTTTCTAATCTTTTAAATAACTCCAACAGATATTACGTAAACTGGGAGCTCTTTCCTTTTAAGGCCTAAGAATCCTTGAAGGTCAAAGTCGTAAAAGGCTCCTATCCCGCAAGCTCCACAGTTTAAAGACTCTGCACTTAGGTATAAAAGCTCCCCTAAAGCTCCTGCCTCAAGGAGAGCTCCCCTGTAGTCCCTACACCCATCTCCCCTTTCAAAGTCGTAGGTGAAGATAACGTTAAAGTTAGCAAGGGAGACAAACCTTTGAGAGAGACAAAGGGAGGATATTTCCCTAGAAAAGTCCCCGTATGCTAGAGGTTCCAACATATTCCCTTTAAGGGAGTAAATTCCGTCGGGGACTCCTTCAACTTTTCTTGTCTGGATGTAAGTTGTCAGCTTTAAACTTCCCCAATCTCCCGGGAAACACTTTAAGGAAGAGTTAACTATGTGATTAAACAGGGAAAGGGACATCTCCTCTCCTTTAAAGTCCCTCCTTGAGCGCCTCTTTCTTAAAACTTCTATTAGAGGGAGTGATTTTATCTTGGGCCTTTCCCTGTAAGCTGTTTCCTTAAACTCCCTTTCAAAGTCGCAGTTTTTAAGCTCCCCTAGAGCGTGTGCCTCCTCTATTAAGGGAGCTCTTATCTCTCTTCTGACTACAGGTTCAGCTTTGGGAAGCTTATAGTTAATGTTTGCCTCCCCTTTCCCCTCCTTTTTAATTGGCCTCTCTGCCACTAAAGAGCACAAAACAAACTCACTCTTTCCGTCTAAGCCTAAAAGGCCGTTAACTAGAGAGTCTTTAAATAGTGAAATCGCTCTTCCTTCAAGTCCTAAGCTTTTGAGGAAGGGAACTCCGTTTCCCGCCATGTGTCCTGCGTCTAAAAGGCAGTACCTATAAGCTCTCTCCCTGTATTTCCAGGCACTCCTTGCGTAAATCGTTGAGATAAATGCTGCAACGTTAGTTGAAAGCTTACAGCATAAACCCTCTTCAACCTCCTTTTTAAAGTTCCCTTCAGCTAAGAGCTCCAAAGAGTGGTTGTAGGGCTGGTAGTGGAATATCCCCTCTGGGAGCTCTTTTATCCCCTCAATGTAGAGGTAAAGCTCAAAAGGGTAGAGAGCTCCCGCCGAAGGCGTTGCCCTAAAGCCAAAGAGCTCCCCGTGGAAGTTCTCAACCTTCGTAATCCCGTTCATAGAAAAGCAAAGTCCCGAAACCTCGTAAATTCCCAGTTTCTTTAAAGGACCAACCTCACACAGGCCGTAAAGGGTGCTTAAGGTGTCCGTGCTCTTAATCTCTACCGGTGGAAGGCTAAAAAACTCTACATCACTGTAAACCTTAAAAGGACTGGGATAGTTGCTCCAGTCAAGGAAGTGGGGCCTTCTTACGCTGTAGTAGGTGTGGGCCGTTTTAGCGTGGTAATCGTAGCAGTCTTTCATCTCTCCTCCTTCTTTTAATTCTACTAACTTTCCACAAAGTATAAAAAAATTCTTTAAATTACCTTGACTAATCTTTTAAATGACCATAAATTTGGAGTTAGAAAATATAAAACATAACAGGAGGATTTATGAACTTAACTCAGCTTAGGGAAGTTCAGGCTTTAAATACGCTTGTTTTTGAGACCTTAGGTCAGCCTGAAAAGGAGAGAGAGTTTAAGTTTAAGTCCCTTAAAAGGTGGGGACTTGACCTTATACTGGGTAAGAAAGGGGGAAAGGAGACCTACTTTGTAGCCGATTACGGAGCTCGCCAAGCAGGGGATGTTTACGAGGAGGAGGGAGTTAAGTATGAAGTAAGCGAGGTTCTCTCTGAACTTCCTAAGAATAAGAGGCTCTTTGCTCACATTGAAATGGAAAACGGAAGGGCTTACCTTGTAGGTGAGTTAAGGGAAGGGGAGGAAAACCTTGAGATACTCAGGCTCCCTGCGGCATCTTTACTTTTAGCCTACTTTAAAAAGCACAGGCTTCACCACCTAATAGAAGCTTTAAGAAACGTTGGGACTGCAACTGAACTTGTAAAGCAAAGGGGACAGGAGGGAAAGCCTTATCCCTTTGAGAAGCTTCCAAACGTTGCAAGGCGGTTTTTAAGGGAAGCTAAAAAGGTTGAAAAAGAAGCCGGTTTTGGAAGGGTTGCCCTTGCCTATTTCGGGGAAAACAAGGACGGAGACCCGAGATTCAGGGTCTCTTGGCTTTTGCCGACCATAGCCTTATTTGAAATAGACATTGCCGAAAAGGCAGATAAGATACTGGCGGCCTTTAAGTAGGAGGGAGGAGTGATGGAGCTCTTAACTTGGACGCCGGTAATATTTACGAGAAACGGTTTTCCCCGGGATGAGGCGGGTAAGCCCTTCCTCCCTGGCAACTTAATAAAAGAAGCTATAACGAGTGCCGTAATCTACTACTACATAAAAAAGGATAGGGAAATAGAAGCTAAGGTAAAGAATTACCTTCTAAGAAAGGGCTTAAAGCCGAGCGAGGTAATAGAAAGGGTTAAAGAGATAATAACAGACAAATACCCTGTTTTAAGCGACCTTGAACTTCCAGAGAGAATAGACCTTTCCAGTGGTGAAGTTTACGAAACGAGGGCTGAAGTCTTTAACCTTAAAAGGTGGGAAGACGAGGGAAGCTTTAAGGTTGAGGTTTTTAAAGGGACGGTTAAGCTTCCCATATCCTCTCCTTACTTAGACAAGCTAAAAGCCGCTGGCCATTCTTTCTGCGAAGCCCTTGCGAAAATGGAGATGTCTATGCTCAAGGAGCATCCCCTTGCAGATAACTTCTATAAGCCCCTTTTAAATGACATTAAAAAGTGGGAGATACCTTTAAGGGTCGGTATGTGGACAGAGGTCAAGTTTAAAGGAAATCTCCTCTTTTTCTGGAGGATTAAGGAAGTTAGAAACGCCCTTATGGAAGAACTCAAGGTGGACATTAGGCCCACTAAGGTTATCTACCTTCCAAAAGAAAAGTGTACTACAGGTTGGTGTGAATTAAGAGTTTAAATAAACCAAATTAATAGGAGGTGTGCCATGGCTGTAAAGAAGGACGAGAAGAAGATGGAAAACCTCACCAGACAGCTAAGGAGCATAATTGCTCAGATTGAGGCTCTAAGGGTAGAAATTGCCCAGCTTGACGTCTTAATCAGTGAGTACAGAAGCACAATTACTACCCTTAGAAACCTTAAAGACCTTGGAGCAGGTAAAGAAGTTCTCCTTCCAGTTGGAAGGATTGCTCAAGTTGGAGCTAAACTTGAGGACGTTGACAAAATCGTAATAAACATTGGAAGCGGCATATCTGTGGAGCTCCCATTTGACGAGGCAATTAAACAGATTGAAAAAGAGATTGTGGCAGTTCTCGCTTTAAGAGAAGCCCTTGAAAAGGCTATGGTTGAGCTCTACGCAAGGGTTGAAGAGCTCTCACAGAAAATAAGGGAGCACGGCCACGCTGAAGCTTCCGGGGAGGCAAAAGGTGAAGGAGAGAAAAAGTAAAGAGGAGCTCGTTAACTTTATAAAAGAGCTCCCCGAAGGTAGGAAAATCTACTACTCCTTTGGACCTTTAATGGTAGAAGTAAGTAAAGAAGAAGCCCTAAAACTGCTGGAAGAAAGGGAAGGCCAAAGTTAGGCCTTCCCTAAATTTTAAAAGGAGGGAGAGATGAGAAAACCTGCGTCGTTATTGGTTCTAATTTCTTTTATTATGCTCTTTTTAGGGTGGGTAATAGGGACATTCTTTACCCAAAGGACAGTTGCTAAAGTTGTAGCTTCAATACCGGCCTCTCCAATTGTAGTTAACGCTAAGTACGATAGGGAAAAGCACGCAATCTACTACTCAATGTTAAACCCTGGGGGTATGCCTTTAACTGTTGTTGAAGAGTCTTTTGTCTTTACCCCTGGGAAAAACAGCAAAGAAAAGGGCTACATACTCTCACACATTCCGGTTCACGTAGTTCTCCTTCCGGGAGCTATAACACAGGTTGAGCTTAAGCTTAAAGCTGGAACTCAAAAACTCCAAGTGGGAGATGCCGTTCTTGCAACCTTTACCTATACCCATCCCCTCTCAAAAGACATCTATACCTTAGTTCACCCCTTTACTATGGGAGTAAAACAAACAAAAGCCAAAAAAGAGGAGGGAGGTAAGTAATGAAAAAGATTGTCTGGTGGATAACCCTAATTCTTTTTACATTAATTGTAATTCTGGGAACCTTTTTCTTGTCAACCCTCGTTGCTGCAAACCCTGAAGCTGTAGCTTTCCTACTTGGGTTCTTAGGCTTTTGGCTGTTTGCTAACAGGTTAATATTTGCCTTTTCCCAAATAGCTAACGCTGCAAGCTCTGTAGCTTCCGGAGAGGTAGTTGAAAAGGAAGAGATAGCTAAAAACCTCGTTAAGAGAGAAGAAGAGGTAAAACTGAGGAACTTAACAGAGCTAAGCGTTGCTGCCCTCCTTTCAATGTGGAGGGGAGCCCTTGAGCCCTTTAAATACGCTTATTACTTAGCCTTTTTCCTTCTCCTTCTCTTCTCTGTCCTCTTTGAGTTAAACATTATCTCCTCCTTAGTTTTTGGCCCCATCGTTGAGGCCTTAACCCTTGGGGCGGCTATACCTACCCTTTTAGTTTGGGGGCTAGAGCTCCTTTCAGACTACTACTTATCTAAAGCCGTTATTGAATCTCTTAAAGAAATTTCTGAAGAGCAAGAAAAAAAATAGATAAATTTAGGAGGGGGGAATTTCCTTTCCCTCCTCCCTACCTTTTCCTATAATTCCATATGTAAATCTTTTCTTGGGAGCAGGTTTCTTGAAAAAAGAGAATAAACAGGAAGAGAGAGAGTACTTTTACTATGAAGACGACGAAATAGACTTATACGAACTGTGGCTTATCTTAAAAAGAAGGAAAAAGATAGTTCTTGGAACTACATTACTGTTTTTGGTAATAGCGTTAGCTGCGTGCTTTATTCTGCCTCCTGTTTATAAAACGGAAGCTACTTTAATGCCTTTAGGGGGAAGTCAGGCTGGAAGGTTAAGTTCGCTACTTTCGTCTCTTCCAATATCATTGCCGTTGTCAACTTCTAAATCGGGTATAACGGTTGAAGCTGTTTTAAAAAGTAGAACCTTAAAAGAAAGGATAATAAAAGACCTTAATCTCCTTCCTAAACTATTTCCTAAACAGTGGGATAGTAAAAGTAAAAAGTGGATTTCACAGGAAGACAGACCTACCATTTTGGACGGGGTAAAAAAGCTTGAAAAGCTAATGTCAGTTTCAACTGATAGGAAAACGGGAGTAATTCAACTAGAAGTTGAATTTAAAAACGACCCTAAAACAGCCTATGATATAGCAGAAACTGCCATAAAGGAGACGGAGAACATCCTTAACGAGAAATCTTTTACTATAGCCAAAAGGTACAGACTCTACATAGAGAAGCAGTTAGCCATTGCAAAAGAAAAGTTAGCAGAGTTAGAGAAAATTTATCAAGAGTTTATGGAAGGTAAGGTAAGAAAAGTTCCTTTTATATTTGGAAATGATATTAGGGAGTATGGCAGACTTGAAGGCGAACTCTCTTTAAAAGAAAAGAAACTGGAGCTTCTTAAGAGTGCTGGAAAGAGTACTCCAGAGGAAATTTTTAAATTAAGAAAAGAAATAAAAAGACTTAAAGAAAGAATTCACAACTTCCAAAAGAACGCCAGTTTTGTTTCCCTTCCTGCTTATCAGTTAAACTTGGAAAACCTTCAGGTTCAAATGGAAATTGCTCAAGGACTTCTTGAAACTCTTATAAAGGAGTATGAACTGGCAAAAGCTAATGAAATGAAAGAGCAGATATCTTTTCAAGTTATAGACCCTCCTTA
>JALSNF010000053.1 GCA_026987115.1 Desulfurobacteriaceae bacterium | reverse complement strand
CTTGAAATGCCCTAAAAAGTGGAAGGGATTGCGACGCCATTTCGTGCGCAACAGTCCAACCCCATTTGTCTTGAAATGCCCTAAAAAGTGAGAGGGATTACGACTTTTGGTTGAATTACTCCACTCTTGACAAAGTGAGTGGAGCTCTTATTCATGCAATCAGATATGCACAGATAAGATTTACTGGAGAGTATGATGAAGATTGCAGAAAAGGAAGTAAGAAAGACGATTACCTTTAATTTCTGGGCTTTTTACTTCCGATGATTAGGTTGCTATGGGAGTATGTTGGCTAATGTTGGGTGCAATACCTGTTTTCATAGTCTACAACTTCCCAGAATTTGATGGTGGTGAGGATAATAGGTGTAGTCATGGTCTAGGAAAGATAAATTACAGTTGCCCAACCTCTGCGGCCTATTGTTTAGACGAGGAAAGATGTAGATAATATCGGAAGGTTTGTCTGCTTTTACTTGCTAAATAAAAAATAAAATTAGTCTTGAAATGTCCTAAAAAGTGGAGGGGATTGCGACTAGTTTAGGTCTGTTTATTAAAGGGTTCTGGAAAGAGCAAATTAGAGGAGTTTTTCTATGAATTCTCGCCAGTTTCCCAGAGGTATTTCTGTGAACTCTTCAAGGAGCTCCTTGTTAAAAATGTAAACCCAAGCTTCTATCCACTCGTTTAGAGGAATTAGTTTTACCGGTTTAAGTTTCCTTATAAAGAGGCTTTCTTCTGTAAGTTCTTCGTTGTAGTCCTCGTATAGGTCTATGGCCTTTAAGGTTAGCCTGTCAACCCTGTAAACCTCTCCTACTATTTTCCCTTCTCCTTCAAGAGCTCCTGGAAATCCTTGAGGGAGGTGAATGAGCCTAGCTCCGTACAATATCCCGTGGGAGATAAACTGGGAGTCCATTAAAAAGGCGTGGGCAGAAAAGCCCGACATTAAAGTTCCGTAAACGAAGAGGAGCTCATACGTCAAGGTTCCTGACCTCTTTTGCGAACTTCTGGATAAACTCTCTTCTGGGCTCTACCTTGTCTCCCATCAAAACTGTAAACACCTCGTCTGCCCTTACTGCGTCCTCTACGGCAACCTTTAAAAGGCTTCTGTTTTCTGGGTTCATAGTAGTTTCCCAGAGCTGTTCAGGGTTCATTTCTCCTAAACCTTTATACCTTTGAATGTATATGCCTTCCCTTCCCACATCTAGTAAGTAGTAAAAGAGCTCCTGAGCAGTTCTAAATTCCCTTTCCTCTCCTTTTGAAGTCTTCACCTTGTAGGGAGGCTCTCCTAAAACCTCTCTTATTCTCTTCTTAATTCCCCTTCCCTGCTTAAAGAGGTCAGAGATTAATAAATCTTCGTCTATAACCACCTCTTTTGTTAAGTACTTCTCAAAGGGTATTTTTGCAACTATCTTAAACGAGCAACTCTCTTTGTCTTCAATAACTTCAAATTCTGTCCCTTCAAGTTCCTTTGGCAGGTTCCTTTTAAGCCTGCTTAAGAGCTCCTCTACGCTCTCTTTAGAGTAGAGCTCCTTATACTCTGCCCCTACCCTTAAAAGGAGGTTTATTATCTCCCTGTCCCTTTTCCTTGAGAGGATAGAGATTACCTCCATTAACCTTTGAAGCTCTTTAACGATTTCTCTCTCTTCCTCTCTACTTAAAGTCTCTCCTTTCCCCGAAAGGAGGTTAAGTGAGTCTAAGGCAAAGTCTAAAATAACCTCTTCAAGCTCCTTTTCGCTCTTTATGTAAATCTCTCTTTTCCCCTTCTTAACTCTGTAAAGGGGAGGCTGGGCAATGTAGAGGTGTCCCCTCTCAACAATTTCGGGAAACTGACGGAAGAAGAAAGTTAAAAGGAGGGTTCTTATGTGGGCTCCGTCAACGTCTGCGTCTGTCATTATTATTACCTTGTTGTAGCGGAGCTTTGATATGTCAAAACTCTTTCCTACTCCGGTTCCCAGAGCCGTTATTATCGTTTTTATCTCGTCGTTTGACAGGACCTTCTCTATCCGTGCCTTCTCAACGTTAATTATCTTTCCTTTTAAGGGAAGAATCGCTTGAAATCTTCTGTCCCTTCCCTGTTTTGCGCTTCCCCCCGCAGAGTCTCCCTCAACCAAAAAGAGTTCTGCCTTTTCAGGGTCCCTCTCTGAGCAGTCGGCAAGTTTCCCGGGAAGAGAAAACTCCTCAAGGGCACTCTTCCTCCTAGTTAGCTCCCTTGCCCTCTTTGCTGCCTCCCTTGCCCTTGCGGCTGTAATTACCTTTTCCGCTATCTTCTTTCCAATGTCCGGCCTTTCAGTTAGGAAATTCCAGAGCTTTTCGTAAACTACGGAGGCAACCACAGGTTTAACTTCAGAGTTGCCCAGTTTAGACTTTGTTTGACCTTCAAACTGGGGATTTGGAACCTTAACAGATATAACAGCAACGAGCCCTTCCCTTACGTCGTCTCCCGTAATTGAGAGCTTTGCGTTTTTAGGTAAAAGGTTGTTTTCGTCAATGAACTTTGTTATGGCCCGCGTTAACGCAGCTCTGAACCCTGAAACGTGGGTTCCTCCTTCTCTAGTGTTTATGTTGTTTACGAAGCTAAAGAGCTGTTCCGTGTAAGTTGAGTTGTACTGAAGGGCCACTTCTACTAGGATTTCGTCTTTTTCTCCCTCTATGTAGATAGGTTCAGGGAATAAAGGGTCTTTTTTCTCGTTTATTTTCTTTACAAATTCTACTATCCCACCTTGGTAGTAGAATACCTCTTTCCTTGGAGGTTCTGCTCTCTCGTCTGTTAAAGTTATCCTTAAGCCTTTATTTAGGAAAGCCAGCTCTCTTAACCTGTTTGCCAGTATGTCCCAACTAAATTCCGTAGTTTCAAATATTTCCGGGTCAGGCTTAAATGTTATTATCGTTCCCCTTTTATTACTTTCCCCTACGCAGGTAAACTCTGTTATAGGTTTTCCCCTTTCGTAAACTTGCTTATATACTTTTCCGTCTCTGTGGACTTCAAGCTTTAGCCACTCTGAGAGTGCGTTAACTACAGAGACTCCTACTCCGTGGAGTCCTCCTGAATACTTGTAGGCTTTTTTCTCAAACTTGCCTCCTGCGTGGAGGACGGTTAACACTATCTCTGCTGCAGGCTTTTTGTACTCAGGGTGTATGTCAACGGGGATTCCCCTTCCGTTGTCTGCAACCGTTATTGAATTGTCAGGGTGGATTACTACTTCTATCTCTGTACAGTAGCCTGCTAAAGCCTCGTCAACGCTGTTGTCAACTACTTCAAAAACTAAGTGGTGAAGACCGTAAACCCCAGTGTCTCCTATGTACATTCCCGGTCTTTTCCTTACTGCCTCAAGGCCTTCTAAAACTTTAATCGCCGTTGCGTCGTACTTTTCTTGGGCCATTTATGACTCCTTCTCTATTTTTACTCGGAAAATTATACTTTAGTTAAGGAGCTCCCACCGAGGAGCTGAAAGTTAACTTACTTTCCTCTTTGACATAAGCTCTTCAATTATCCTTGAAGCTCTCTCCTGAGTAAGCAGGTTGAAGTTTAAGTTTGATATGTCCGTTTCCGTTTCCTCAGCCAGCCTCTTTATGAACTCTATCTGTTTTTGGGTAGCTCTACTTTGCCCTTTTTCCGGTAGGAGCTCTTTTAACTCTCCCCTGTAAGCCTTCCTGCCTACAGAGAAGAGGGATAGAGCCTTTTGAACCGCGTCCGTTGTTGCTCCTTTCAAGGCGTCTCCGGGAGTGAAGTTCTCACTTCCACCGAAGGCCTCTTTAAAGGATTCTGTATCCCCTATCCAGAGCCTAACCTTTACCCACGCTAAATACCTTTTATTTTCAACTTGAGTGATAGAGTGTTCTATAACTTTATACCCCCAGTTGTTTGCTCCTACTACCTTGTTAAGGGCGTCTATTACAGACTGGGGTTTATAGCCGTAAAGGGTTCTTCCCTTTCCAGGGACTTCCTGAACGGCCTTTTTACCCTCCTTTTCTAAAATTGCGTCTATTTTTTCTACAATATCTTTCCAGTAGTCTTGAACCACTTTGAACCTCTTTAATTGGGTTTAAGGAAAACCTCGGTGGGAGCTTTGATAGAAAGTTTCAGCTTTAAATATAGGTAATATCTATAAATATTCAACACTCTTGGAGGTTTTGTAAAGTGGGCTTGTATTTAAGGGCCTTCCTCTTCCTCGTGTTTACCGTCTCCCTGCCTTTTATCTTTAACCTCTTTTACCCTTTACCTAAGAAGAAGTTTAAGGAATACCAAATAGGTAAGAAGGTTGACCTTTCTAAGGTTTCTTTTCAAAGGGGTACTTACGGAGGAACTCTTTACTCTGCCCTCTCTTCAGACCCTAAAACTTTTAACTTGGTTCTTGCTCACGAGACTTCCTCTACCGATGCAGTTGGGGAGCTCTTTGAAGGCTTAACCGAAGTGGACGTTAAAACCCTTAAACCTTCTCCCTCTCTTGCCAAAAGTTGGGAGTTTAAAGACAACGGTTTAAAGTGGATTTTTCACCTTCGCAAGGGCGTTAAGTGGTTTGACGGCAAAGAATTTACGGCAGACGACGTGGTCTTTACCTACAACGAGATTTACTTTAACCCGAAAATACCCAATTCAACTAAAGACTCTTTCTTAATAGGAGGTAAGCTCCCAACAGTAAAGAAGCTTGATAAATATACAGTTGAGTTTGACCTCCCCTCTCCCTTTGCTCCCCTCCTTTACTCTTTGGGAGCTCCCATCTTTCCAAAGCACATTCTAGAGAAAGTAATTAAAGAGGGGAAGTTTATGGAGTTCTGGAATGTCTCAACTCCTCCTAGCAAGCTAATAGGCACCGGACCTTACATGCTGGTAAAGTATGAGCCGGGGCAGTATTTGGTTTATAAGAGAAACCCTTACTACTGGAAAAAGAGTCCTTGGGGAGATAGGCTTCCTTACGTTGAAAAGAAAGTAAAATACATACTCCCCGACGTTAATACTCAGCTCCTTAAATTTAAGTCTGGAGAGCTTGACTTTTATTCAGTAAGGGGAGAAGACTACCCTCAGCTTAAAAGAGGTGAAAAGAAGGGAAATTACACTATTTACAATTTAGGGCCTTCCTTAACTGCAGACTTTATCTGCTTTAACCAGAACCCTAAAGCTCTCCCTAAGTGGAAGTATAAGCTCTTTTCAAACAGAAAGTTCCGCTGGGCAATATCCCACGCTGTAGATAGAAAAGGAATAGTCCTTACCGTTTATAACGGGCTTGGAGAGCCGGTTTACGGGCCCGTTACCCCTGCAAACAAACTCTATTGGGACAAAAACTACCCTAAGTTTCCTTACAATTTAAAGGAGGCTAAAAAGCTCCTTAAAAGCATCGGCCTTAAAGACAGAAACGGTGATGGCTGGCTTGAAACTCCAGACGGCCACACAGTAGAGATAAACTTGCTTACAAATTCAAACAACCCTTTAAGAGTCCAAATAGGTGCCATACTTAAGTATGACCTTAAAAAGCTGGGCATAAAAGTAAACTTTCAACCCCTTGACTTTAACACTCTAGTTGAGAAACTCTTGAACACTCACGACTTTGACGCCGTCATAATAGGTTTAACTTCCTCTGTTGACCCAAACGGAGGGAGGAACGTTTGGATGAGTAGCGGTCAGCTTCACATGTGGAACCCCAACCAGAAAAAGCCTGCAACCCCTTGGGAAGCAGAAGTTGACAAGCTCTTTGAAGAGGGAGCAAGGACTTTAGACTTTAAAAAGAGAGTTGAAATCTATAAAAAGGCTTTCTACATAATAACTTACGAGCAGCCTTTAATTTACATAGCGGCTCCTTTGGTTCTTGAGGCTGTAAGAAATAGAGTTAAAAACTACTACCCTACGGTTTGGGGAGTGTATAAGCCGGAGATGCTATTTTTGAAGGGTGAAGGTAAAGCTGAAGGAAAGTCCAAATAAAGAGATAATTAAGGGAAACAAATTTTTTCCATATTAGGTAAGTTCTTTAGACTTCAATTAGCAGTATTCCCTAACTTTTTAATGCCAGCTTAGTGATTTCTATCATTTAAGGAAAAACCTTTTTAGTATGTAGGTTGCAGCTATTACTTCAACCACCTTTACCGAAACTGCCAGCGTAATTAATCTACCTTTTGGTATTTCCTTAAGCTTTCCTTTTACTTTACCGTAAATTCCTTTCAACCATTTCTCCTTTTTTCTAAAATTGGCTTTGGTTATTTTACTCTTTTAAGGAGGAGTTTGTTGCTACTGTGGGGGAAAAACGCCTTTACAGAAGCTTTAAAGTCGGGAAAGAGCATTGAAAAGGTCTATTTACAGTACGGTAAGTTTTTTGAGCCTGAGTTTTTAAGGGAGCTCCAAAGAAAGAAGATTCCCTTTCAGTGGGCTAAAAAGTCTTACCTTAAGAAGCTTTCAGGAACAGAAAAGCATCAAGGAATAGTTTTCCTACTCTCTCCGATTTCTTACTCTGACCTTTCTTCCCTCTTTAAAAAGGCCTTTTTAAAAAGGAGCTTTTTTGTGGCTCTTGACTCAATTACAGAGCCTCAAAATCTGGGACTTATCGCAAGAACCGTAGAGTCTTTTGGAGGCGTGGGCCTTTTGCTTCCTAAAAAGGGAGGAGCTCCCGTTAATGAAGTTGCCCTTAAAGCCTCTTCAGGAGCTCTCTTCCACTTGAAAGTCTGTAAGGTGGACTCACTTTTTAAAGGTCTTTCCTCGTTTAAAGAAGCGGGAGGTAAGGTTTACTCCCTTGAAACGGGAGGAGAGGACATAAGAAAAGTCTCTCTAGACCTCCCTTGTGCTCTCGTTTTAGGCTCTGAGGGGAAGGGGATAGACGAGGAAATTTTGGAAATCTCCGATAGGGTGTTAACTATTCCTACCGTAGGGAAAACTCCATCCTTAAACGTTTCTGTTTCCTGTGCCGTAGGAGTTTGGGAACTCTTTAAGCGGTTTTGGTAAAATAAGAGCGAAATTCCCTTTAGTTTAGAAAAGCGAGTAAGTTTTGAAGTTAATTAAAAAACTCTTTGGAAACTTAAAGCACTTCTTCTTTATCCCTATTGCCTTAGGTATTCTAGGCGGCTTTTCAGCTTTACTCTTTAGGAGACTAATTTCCTATTCTCACTTTATCCTTGTAAGTTTTTTTAAGGTTCCCCACGCTTATCCATTTCTCTTGCCTGTTGTTTTCCTCTTTACCTATCAAATATCAAGGAAGCTGTTGGTCTCTCCAGAGAACGTTACCGTTGATGAAATCGCCAAAAAAATTGCCTTGGAAAGGGGAGGATTTGACCCTCAAAAAGGGCTTTTGGTTCTGCTTTTAACCTCGTTCAACATCGGTTTTGGAGCTCCCGTAGGTAGGGAAGGGCCGATTGCAAAACTGGGAGGGGTTCTCTCTGAGCTTTTTAACAAAATCTTTCGCTCTGACGGACTCCACTTTCCAATCTACTTAACCTGCGGAGTTTCAGCGGCCCTCTCTGCAACCTTTAACGCTCCAGCTGCTGCCGTTTTATTTGGAACGGAAGTGGTTTTAGGGAAGATAAACAGCTACATATTAATTCCCCTTTTAATCTCTTCCTCAACTGCAACATTAGTTGCAAGGTACTTCCTTGGCGATTTTAGAGCTTTCGTCGTTCCCCACTTAACCTATTCAACTTCAGAGATTCCTTTTTTCCCCTTCGTTTCTCTCCTTGCTGCTACCTCCGTGCTTGTCATTTCCTACTCTCTGAAACTCTTTGAGTTTTTAAGACTCTCTTTGAAAGAATACTGGCACTTGGCCTCTTTGATTCTTGGTCTTCTGGTAGGTTTCCTCCTTTACTTAACCCCTCAAGCGGCAGGGGTCGGCTACAGAGAGATTACCGACCTGTTTTTCGGGAACTTCTCTCCTGAAAAGGCAGGGGAGATAGCCTTCATTAAAGGACTGGCCGTAGTTTTAACCTTTGGTAGCGGAGTTTTCGGAGGTTTTATGGCTCCTGCCATATTTATGGGAGCTTTCGGAGGGTATTCGCTGGGAGCTCTCTTTTCTCCCCACCCTCAAGTCTTTGCCCTTGCGGGAACTGCGGCCTTCCTTTCGGCAATTTCTGGAGCTCCCCTTCGTTCCTCCCTCATTATAGTTGAGCTTACCCACAGCTACCAGCTCATAGTTCCCATCCTCTTCACAAGTGCCTTAACAAACTACTTCATGGGAATTTTCTCCCAGTCTAGGTTCTTTAAAAGGGCACTCTTTCACAAAGGGATAGATATTGAAAGGGTCTTAATTGAAAACTTTACCGTTAAAGACTTTATCGTGCCTGTAGAGCCTGTAAGTGAGGAAGATGACATTGAAAGGGTAAAACAGAGACTCCTTGAAGGCAAAGAGCGTTATTTGCCAGTTGTGAATTCCTCAAACAAGTTAGTAGGTATTATCTCCTTAAGGGACATATCGGTAGCCTCCTTTTACGATTTCCCCCTAAAAGTAAAAGACGTTATGGTAAAGGAACCTTTCTTTATAGATGAGGACGCAGACCCAAGCGAGCTTTTAAAGGCCGTCTCACTTATAGAGAAGGGGAAACTGCCTGTTGTTGATAGGAATAGGTTTTACTTGGGTATGTTTGACTGTGATAGGTTTGTAAGGGAGCTCTCTCTAAGAAACTAAAGTTATTATAGTAAAATTATTTCTAGCACTTCCGGGGGTGAGAAATGCTCTTTAAAAAGCCTCAGGTAGCCTTCTACCCTTTCATGGTCTTAAGGGACGACTACAAGTGCGTTAGGTGCAAGTCCTGCGTTGACCAGTGCTCCTTTGACGCAACCTACTACGACGAAGACCTTAACATGATAATGAACCACCACGAAAACTGCGTAAACTGTAAAAGGTGTGAGGCTTTTTGCCCCACAGACGCAATAAAAGTGGTTAAAAACCCTTCAACTTTCCACCCTGACGCCAACTGGACCCCTGAGGCGATTAGAGACATACACGTTCAGATGTTAACTGGAGCCATAATCCTCACCTCAACTGGCAACGACAAGCCCATAAGAAACTACTTTGACCACCTCCTCTTAGATGCCTGTCAGGTTACAAATCCCCCCATAGACCCTTTAAGGGAGCCTATGGAACTTAAGACTTTTATAGGGAGGAAAACTGACGCCCTTGAATTTGACCCTGACGGAGTTTCAATAAAGACCACGATAGGTAAGCAGCTTGAGCTTGAAATACCCGTTCTCTTTTCTGCAATGTCCTACGGTTCTATAAACCTTAACCTTCAGAAGGCTATGGCCAGAGCTGCTAAAGAATTTGGCACTTATTGGAACACCGGAGAGGGAGGCCTTCACAGAGACTTAAGGGAGTATAAAGAGTGCACCATAGTTCAAGTAGCCTCCGGCCGTTTCGGAGTTGACCTTGAATACCTTGAAACCTCTGCGGCAATAGAGATAAAAATAGGCCAAGGAGCAAAGCCTGGAATTGGCGGCCACTTGCCGGGGGAAAAGGTAAACGAGGGGATAGCTCAAACAAGGATGATTCCCGTTGGCTCAGACGCCATATCCCCTGCTCCCCACCACGACATCTACTCAATAGAAGACTTAAGGCAGCTAATTTACGCCCTTAAAGAGGCCACAAACTACGAAAAACCTGTTTTTGTAAAAATTGCTGCGGTTCATAATGTAGCTGCAATTGCCTGCGGTATAGCCCACGCAGGTGCCGATGCGGTGGTTATAGACGGAGTTAGGGGAGGAACAGGTGCCACTCCCAAGTCCTTAAGGGACCATGTGGGAATACCGATAGAGCTTGCCATTGCCGCAGTTGACGACAGGTTAAGGAAAGAAGGGCTTAGAAATCAGGTTTCCCTCATTGCTGCCGGCGGTTTTAGGAGTGCCGTTGACGTTTTAAAAGCTGTAGCTCTAGGTGCAGACGCAGTTTACATAGGAACCGTTGCAAAGCTTGCCGCAGGTTGTACCCAGTGTCAGCAGTGCCACACTGGTAGGTGTGCTTGGGGAATTACTACAAACGACCCTAGACTCGCAAAGAGGCTTAACCCAGACATAGTAGCAGAGAACCTTTACAACCTCTTGAGGGCTTGGGCCCACGATATAAAAGAGCTCCTTGGGGCTATGGGAATAAACGCGATTGAGTCAATTAGAGGAAATCGCTTAAGGCTTAGAAGTTGGGGCTTGACTGAACAGGAAAACAAGATACTTGGCGTTTTACCTGCTGGAATGTAAGGGAGAGAGAGTATGGGAAAGAGGAAACTTATGAAAGTTTATCCCATAGAGGAGAACTGCATCTCTTGCCGCTACTGTGAGGTTGCCTGTACTATGGTTCACAGCGCTTCAAAGGACCCCGTAAAGGCCTATAAGCTGGAAGGGCTCTTGCCAAGGGCAACAGTTGAAGTTAAAGGGGCAGTTTCCCTTTCCTTAATGTGCCGCCACTGTAAACACCCTTTCTGCTTTGACTCTTGCATATCTGGAGCAATTCAAGTAGGGGAAGACGGAAAGGTTTACCTTGACGAGGAAAGGTGCGTAGGTTGTTGGAACTGTGTCTTGGTCTGTCCCTTTGGAGCTGCCCATCCCTTTATAAGTGATAATGAAAAAAAGAGACACTCCTTTAAGTGTGACCTGTGCGGTGATAGGGGTTTTCCTGCTTGTGTTGAGGCCTGCCCTAATAGAGCTCTCGTTTACGACTTTGAGAGATAGCTTGGAGGAGCTAAATGGGCTATGTGATAGTTGGAAACAGCGCTGCCGCCGTAGGGTGCATTACCGGAATTAGGAAAGTGGACAAAGAGACTCCCATTACTGTTATATCATACGAAGACTTTTGCTACTCTAAACCTATGATTGGGGACATTTTAGACGGAGCTCCCAGGGAACACTTAACTTATAGGGATAAGAGTTTCTTTGAAAAGAATAGAGTTCAACAGATTTTAGGCCACAGGGCCATTAGCATAAACCCTGAATCAAAAGTTGTAGTCCTTGACTCAAATGAGATAGTTCCCTACTCTAAGCTCCTAATTGCTACGGGAGCTAGGCCCTTTATACCTCCTATCCAAGGAGTGGAAAAGGAAGGAGTATTTACCTTTACTGAGCTTTCGGAAGCAGAGAGGTTTAACTCTTACTTAACTGAAAAGGGAGCTCAAGAGGTTGTAGTTGTCGGTTCTGGCTTTATAGGCCTTGAAGTTGCTTACTTCCTTGCTAAGAGGGGGTTAAAAGTATCTGTTGTGGAGCTCCTAGAACGCTCCCTTGCCAGAGCCGTTGACGAAAGAACCTCCCGGATAGTAGAGTCCCTTTTGAGAGAAGTTGGCGTTAAATTCCTCTTTAACGAAAGTGTCTCTGAGATTCTCGGAGAAGAGAAGGTTTCAAGCGTAAAACTTAAGAGCGGTAAGATTTTAAAGGCCGATGGAGTAGTAATTGCAGTTGGAGTAAGGCCTAACGTAGAGCTTGCTCAAACTGCCAAAGTTAAAGTAAATAAAGGAATAGAAGTTTCTACCAAAATGGAAACATCGGTAAATGACATATACGCTGCCGGAGACTGTATAGAGTGTATAGACATTGTAGATAACACAAAGAAAAGCATTCCCCTTTTCCCGTTAGCTTTTGAACAGGGCTTTATTGCCGGTCTAAACATGGCAGGCAGAGGAGTTGACTACCTGGGGGGACTGGTCCTTAACTCCCTCAAGTTCCTTCCAGTTCCGGTTTTAAACGCCGGTTTAGCTTCTCCTCCAGACTCTTCCTATGAAGTTCTCGTTAACGACAAGTTTGAAGAAAGGGGCTTTTACAGGAAAGTTGTCTTAAAGGAAGGGAGGCTCGTAGGTTTTGTAGCCGTTGGAGAAATAGATAGGGTTGGAATACTTACCAACCTTATTAGACAGAAGATAGATGTTAGTAGTATAAAAGAAAGGCTTGTTGAGCTTGACTTTGGCTTAGTTGACCTGCCTAAGTGGTGGAGGGAGGAAAAGCTAAAAGAGGATAGAACTGCCTACAAGGACTGGAGGGCTGTAAAATGAACTCTTACTCTGAAATGTCAGGCTGCGGCCTTGCAGGGATAGTAAACAGGGAAGGTAAGCCTATACCTGGCAAGTACATATACGACTCAATTACTTCAATGAAAGAGCGTGGAAACGGAATGGGGGCCGGTTATGCCGCTTACGGCATATACCCTGACATGAAGGAGTTTTACGCCTTCCACATTATGCTTGACGAAATTGACCGAGAATCTGAAGTTAATGGAGTTCTAAACCGCTTTTTTAAGATAGTAAAGGGAGAAGTGATACCTACAAGAGAAGTTCCTTCCTTGTATAAAAAAACAAAACCTCCCGTCTTCTATAGGTTCTTCGTAGAGCCTAAAAGAGAGGCAAAGCTCCCCACTGAGTCTGAGGAAGACTTAGTAGTTAGGGCCGTAATGACTATAAACGAAAAGGTAAAGGGAGCTTACGTTATCTCAAGCGGTAAGAACATGGGAGCTTTTAAAGGAGTAGGCCACCCTGACGAAATAGGGGACTTCTTTGAGATAAAGGAATATGAAGGCTACATATGGCTTGCCCACACAAGGTTTCCCACCAACACTCCCGGCTGGTGGGGAGGAGCTCACCCCTTTACCCTCTTAGACTGGGCAATAGTCCACAACGGGGAGATAACCTCCTACGGAACAAACAAGCGCTACGTTGAAATGTACGGATATAGATGCACTCTCCTTACTGACACTGAAGTTGCAGCTTACATATTTGACCTCCTTTTTAGAAAGCACAGGTTGCCAATAAGGGCAGTCTTTACTGCAATGGCCTCCCCTTTCTGGAAAGACATTGAACACTATAAGGAATCAGGGCTTGATAAGGTCTATGAAATGGCCAAGACGATAAGGACGGTTTACTCAAGTGCTATGCTTAACGGTCCTTTTGCAATGCTCTTTGCCTTTAAGGATGGGATAATAGGTTTTAACGACAGAATTAAACTTAGGCCCTTTGTAGCTGCAGAGAAGGGAGAGGTTGTCTATATGGCTAGTGAAGAGTCTGCAATTAGGGTAGTGTGTCCTCACCCTGATAAGGTCTGGATGCCAAAGGCCGGAGAGCCGGTCATTGCCCTCCTTAACTACTGTGATTCTGAAAACGTGTGCTATCCTGCTTAAGGGGATAAGTATGGAAGTAAAAAGCCTTGGAGAAGATATCTACGAAATCGTCTGCGGGACTTCCCACTACAGAGAGGTAAACTCTAAAGTTAAAGAGCTTGTTTTAAAAGGTGCCAAGAAGGTAATTCTGAGAGAAGTTTACGGACAGCGCTACATAGGAACCGGAATTAAGGGGAAGGTGAAAATTGAGGTTTATGGAACTGCCGGAAACGACCTTGGTATTTTCCTCTTTGGCCCTGAGATAGAGGTCTTTGGGAACGCTCAAGACGGAGTCGGCAATACTATGAAGGAGGGAAAGATAATTGTTAGAGGCCACGCAGGGGACGTTTGCGGTTATGGTATGAGAGGAGGTAAAGTTTACATAGAAGGAGATGTTGGGTATAGGGTAGGGATTCACATGAAGGGGTATAAAGACCTGGTCCCTACTTTTATAGTAGGCGGTAAAGCTGGCAACTTTTTTGGGGAGTATATGGCAGGTGGAATTTTAATACTGCTTGGTCTTACAAAGAGAGCAGGAGAGGATATAGTAGGCGATTACTGTGCTACCGGGATGCACGGAGGGGTTATATTCGTTAGAGGTGAAGTTCCAAGTAGGTATTTAGGTAAAGAGGTAAAAGTTTTTGAGCCAGACTTGGAAGATATGAAGATTCTAACTAAAGAGTTAAAAGGCTTCTCTGATGCCTTTAACATTCCCTTAGATGAAATTTTAAGTGAGCCCTTTACTAAAATAGTTCCTGTGAGCACGAGACCTTACGGGAGGCTGTATGCCCACAGGTGGGCGGTAGCAAGAGGACTTATTAAGTAGGAGGTGGTTGACTTGGCCTATAACCTTCCAGATAAAAGGGGAAAGTTTGGAGAGTTTGGAGGTAAGTTCGTTCCAGAAACCCTTATGGCTGCCCTTACGGAGCTTGAAGAGGGATATTTACAGGTAAAGAATTCTCAAGACTTTAAAGAAGAGTTTGAGAACCTTTTAAGAACTTATGTTGGCCGTCCTACACCTTTGCAGTATGCAAAAAGGTTTTCTGAGTATTTAGGAGGCAACATAAAAGTTTACCTTAAAAGGGAAGACTTAAACCATACCGGCGCCCATAAGATTAATAATGCTCTCGGGCAGGCCCTCCTTGCAAAGAGGATGGGGAAAAAGAGGATAATTGCAGAAACCGGGGCAGGGCAGCACGGAGTTGCAACTGCCACTGCTTGTGCTTTTCTGGGGCTTGAGTGCGTTGTCTATATGGGAGAGGAGGACGTTAGAAGACAAGCTTTAAACGTTTTCAGGATGGAGCTCCTTGGAGCCAAAGTTGAAGTAGTAAAAAGCGGCAGTAGGACCTTAAAGGATGCAGTTAACGAGGCAATTAGGGACTGGGTTACCAATGTTAGGACTACTCACTACATTATAGGTTCCGTCGTAGGTCCCCATCCTTATCCTATGATAGTTAGGGACTTTCAGTCTGTTATAGGTCTTGAAGCTAAAAGACAGATTTTAGAAGAGACTGGGGAGCTCCCCGACGTTATAGTGGCCTGCGTTGGAGGAGGGAGCAACGCTATGGGCATTTTCTACCCCTTCATAGAGGATAAAGGGGTGGAACTTGTAGGAGTTGAAGCTGGGGGCTACGGCATAGAAACTGGAAAACACGCTGCTACTTTGTGTGCAGGTAGAGTAGGCGTTTTCCACGGTGCAAAGTCTTACCTGCTTCAAAACGAAGATGGTCAAATTACCCCTACCCATTCCGTTTCTGCCGGTTTAGACTACCCTGGAGTTGGACCTGAACACTCTTACCTTAAAACCATTGATAGGGCTAAGTATTACGCCGTAAGTGATGAGGAAGCTTTAAGGGCATTTCAAATCCTTTCAAGGACGGAAGGGATAATACCTGCCCTGGAGAGCTCCCACGCCGTTGCTTGGGTTATAAAGAATGCGGAAAAGTTAAAAGGTAAAACTGTTCTTATAAACCTCTCTGGTCGCGGTGATAAGGATGTTTCACAGGTTAGGGACATTTTAGAAGAGAACAGGAATCTTCGCATATGGTAGATGGGATTACATCCCTTCCTTCAAGGGAAGCTTTTTTAAGTAAGGTTTCTGCTACTGAAAGGGGAACTGAAGTAATTATCCTGCTCCTTGACGTTGACGACTTTAAGTTTATCAACTTTAGCCACGGCTATAAGGTAGGAGATTCAATATTAAAAGCTTTGGCTCTTTACTTAAGGAAGGTTTTAAATACCTATTTCTCCAAGTTCTTCTTAGCAAGGACGGGACCTAACCAGTTTGGGGTGCTAATTTACGATAGCGTTCCTTTTGTAAGAATTGAAGAGCTCTTTAACAGATACTTTCACTTGGTTGAATTCCGCTTAAAGGATGAATTTGTAAGACTTACCTTGAGTTGTGGAGTGAGTATAGGGAGAGGGAAGTTTGAAGCTCTTTTCGCCCAAGCTGAGGATGCTCTTTATACCTCAAAAAGAGAGGGTAAGAATACGATTACTTTTTACGAAACTTCTAAAGTTTATGATGCTGAAAAGTTTAAGGAAGTTAGAAGGAAACTTATAGAGGCAATAAGGCAAAAGAGTATAAGACCTTACTTTCAGCCTGTAGTTTCTTTAAGAACAGGTAAAGTTTACGGGTATGAGGTCCTGTCTAGAATTTTTTATAAAGATGAAGTCTTAAGGGGGGATTACGTTTTCCATGTTGCAGACTCTTTAGCCTTAACCCCAGATATAGACAGGATACTCTTTTTAAATTCAATTGACTTCTTTGGAGACTACAAACTCTTCTTTAACATTTCAATGAAATACTTCTTTAGAGAACTTAACAATGTCTTAAAAATAGCCAAAAGCTACTTACTTGACCTTTCAAATGTCGTCTTTGAAATTACTGAGTCTCAAAAGCTACTTCATGAAGGAGCTGCTATAAGCATATTTAGGCTTATTAAGGAGTTTAAAGCTAAGGTAGCAATAGATGACTTTGGAGCTGGATATTCAAACTTTATGTATTTAAAAAGGTTTCCCGCCGATGTCCTTAAGATTGACGGTGCTTTTGTTAGGGGGGCAAAGGAGGACATTAAGGACTTAACGATAATAAAAGCCATCGTTGAGGTAGCAAAGAGCTTTAAGGTAAGGACACTTGCTGAGTTTATAGAGGATGAAGAAACCTTTAGGCTTATGAAGAACTTGGGCGTCTCACTGGGACAAGGGTACTTTATAGGTAAACCTGAGCCTAAGCCTGTTGAGGTTAATCTATCTTTATAGATGAAAGTGGAAAGGGGGAGGGAGCTCCCTCCCCTGTTTACTTACTTTTCTTCCTCTTCTCCTTTTTCCTCTTCCTCAGGGGTTTTGAGCTTAGCCTCTTTAGGAGGTAATTTTTCGCTCTCTACCTTGAAAGAGAACTCTCCCTTTTTCTCGTCGTAGTCAACTACTACCGTATCTCCCTCTTTAACGCTTCCCTCAAGTATCTTTACAGAAAGGGGAGTTTCAATTTCCCTCTGAATAGTCCTTCTAAGGGGTCTTGCTCCAAACTCTGGAACATACCCCCTCTTTGCAAGCTCACTTTTTGCCTTCTCTGTAAGCTTAACCTTAATTCCCCTTTCCTCAAGTCTCTTGTTAAGTTTGCTAATTAGCAAGTCAACTATCTTCTTAATCTCCTCTTCGGCAAGGGGATGGAAGATGATAATCTCGTCAATCCTGTTTAGGAACTCAGGCCTAAACCTCTTCTTGAGCTCTTCCATTATCTGCTCTTTTATCTTGTCGTAGTTCTTCTCAAACTCCTCCTTAGAGAGGTTCATTAAGTACTCGGAACCCACGTTGCTTGTCATTATTATTACCGTGTTGCTGAAGTCAACGGTTCTACCTTTTGCGTCTGTTAACCTTCCGTCGTCAAGTATTTGAAGGAGGATGTTAAAGACGTCTGGATGGGCCTTTTCAATCTCATCAAGGAGTATTACAGAGTAAGGCTTCCTCCTTACGGCTTCTGTAAGCTGACCTCCTTCTTCGTAGCCTACGTATCCCGGGGGAGCTCCTATAAGTTTAGAGACTGCGTGCTTTTCCATGTATTCAGACATGTCAAGCCTAATCATTGCCGTCTCGTCGCCAAAGAGGTACTCTGCAAGTGCTTTTGCAAGTTCCGTCTTACCTACTCCCGTTGGTCCTAAGAAGAGGAAGCTTCCTAAAGGCCTGTTTGGAGGTTGAAGGCCGGCTCTTGCCCTCCTTATTGACTCTGCAATTGCCTTTATAGCCCTTTCTTGGCCTATTACCCTCTTGTGGAGCTCCTCTTCCATCCTGAGTAGTTTCTGGATTTCCTCTTCCTGAAGTTTAGATGCTGGAATTCCCGTCATTTCAGAGATAACCTCTGCAACGTCCTCTGCCGTTACAACGGGTACCTCTTCTCCAGCCTCTTTACCCTTCTCTATCTTCTCTTCAATCTCCTTAATCTTCCCTTCAATTTCTTTAATCTCCTTCTTAAGTTTTGCTGCTTTGTCAAACTCTTCTTTTTTAACCGCTTCATCAAGCTCTGCCCTTAGCTGGTGTAGCTTCTCCTTTAGCTCCGTTAGCTCAGGAGAGCTGTAAGTAGCCTCTATCTTCTTCCTTGCACAAGCTTCATCTAAAACATCTATTGCCTTGTCTGGTAAGTACCTTCCTTGGATGTACTTCTTAGATAGCTTTACTGCTGCCTCTATTGCCTCATCTGTTATCTTAACTTTGTGGTGCTCTTCAAGCTTAGGCCTTAAACCCTTTAACATCTTAATTGCAGTTTCAATGTCTGGCTCTTCTACCCATACTGGAGCAAATCTCCTTTCAAGGGCAGGGTCTTTCTCAATGTGTTTTCTAAACTCATCTGTAGTTGTAGCTCCAATTACCCTTATTTCACCCCTTGCAAGGGCAGGTTTCATTATGTTTGCAGCGTCCATACTTCCTTCTGCTGCACCTGCTCCTATTACTGTGTGAAGCTCGTCAATAAACAAGATTATGTTTCCTTCCTCTTTAACCGCATCAAGGACTTGCTTTAGCCTCTCTTCAAACTCTCCTCTGTACTTGGTCCCTGCTACAAGTGCCGCCATGTCAAGAGCAACTATTCTCTTGTCTTTTAAGTTCTCTGGCACTTCTCCGTTAGCTATCTTCTGAGCGACTCCCTCTACTATTGCCGTTTTACCAACTCCGGCAGGTCCAACGAGAACAGGGTTGTTCTTTGTTCTCCTTGATAGTATCTGAATAACCCTTTTTATCTCTGTTTCCCTGTCTATAACAGGGTCTAACTTACCTTCCTCTGCAAGGCCCGTTAGGTCAATTCCAAACTTCCTTAAAACTTCCGGAAGCTGTTTCCCAGCTCCTTTGGCTTTTGCCCCGATTTCTCTAGATACCTTAGCTCTCCCTTCTCTGTACTTTTTAACTGCCCGAAGGGCTTCCTCTTTCTCAAGTCCAAGCTTAATTAGAATCCTGTAAGCCATACCTTCGGGAACTTCATAAAAGGCAAGGAGTAAGTGCTCAAGGTCAACGCTTCTTGCCTTCATCTGACGGGCTACATCAAGGGCAGCGTCAAGGACTTTCTTTAAAGTTGGGGTTATGTATATTTCTTCATATCCTGAATAATTGCTCGTAATACCGAGTCTTCCTACCCTGTCAACTTGCTCCCTTATGAACTTCTTGGCCCTAACAGGGTCAAAGCCTGCAAGGGTGAATATGTCTAAAATCGGCGAACCGGGAAGTTCTACCATTGCAAGGAGTAGGTGTTCAGTATCAACATACCTCTCACCAAGTTGCTTTGCGATTTCCTGTGAAAGTAGAACGGCATCCTTTGCCCTTCCGCTTAAAACGTCCCAGATGTTCATCTCTTCCCTCCTCTAAGGTTTAAGTATTTGTATTAGTTTCTCTATGTTTAACTCTTCAAAGTCAAGTTCTTCTAATAGGTTGCATATTTCTTCCTTAACTTCCTCACTTAACCTACTGGCAAGTGCAGTAAAGAGCTTTTCAATGTCTTCTTCTAGGTTAAGTATAAGTTGAGTTCCTGCTACGTTTACTCCCCTTTCTCTGGTTAAGGATACTATCCGTTTTATCCTTATTAGGTCCCTCTCTGAGTAGAGCCTAGTTTTACCCTCAGTCCTTGAGGGCTTTATTAAACCTTCGTTTTCGTAGAACCTTAAAGTCTGCGGATGAACTCCCGCAATTTTTGCAACTACGCTAATCATGTAAACGGGAGTGTCCTTGTCTATCAACTTCCCCTCTCCACTTTTAGGTTTCCAGTTATCAATTTATTGACTTAAAATAAGTTTGTCAACTAACTTAAAAGGATGTTTTAATAAGGTAGCTTTTCCCACTTTACGTTTTCTTTTATCCACTTAACGTATTCAGGAATTCCTTCTTCTATTTGGGTTTCAGGTTGCCAGTTTAAAAGCTCCCTTGTCTCCTTTAGGTCTGCCTCTGTGTAGTTTTGGTAGAAGTCGTAAGGGTTGTCAAAGTATTCAGTTTCAACTTCCCTCCCCAAGGTTTTCTTTATTATCTCAACTACTTCGTTAAAGCTCCTTGCCCTTCCTGTTCCAACGTTGACTATTCCGCTTTTGCCACTTTCAAGTGCTTTTATGTTTGCTTCTACGCAGTCTTTAACGTAAACAAAGTCCCTCTTTTGTTCTCCCCACTTAAAGAGTCTTGGTCTTTTGCCCTTTAGTATTTGAACCGTCAGCTGAAGGACCATACTTGCCATTTTCCCTTTGTGCTCTTCCCTAGGGCCGTAAACGTTAAAATATCTTAGCCCCATTATTTGGAGCTCCGGGTTTTCCCTTTTAAACTTTAAGGCGAACCTGTCCATTGCCAGTTTTGAGTACCCGTAAACGTTTTCAGGTTTTAGCTTCCCGTTTACTTTCATCGGAGGTGGCGTGTTTCCGTAAACGGCAGCAGAAGAAGCGTATATAACAGGTGCTTTTGCTTCCCTTGCCACTTTTAGGAGCTCTTTGAAGGCTTCACAGTTTACTTCCATCATTTTACGCTGGTTTTCTTCTGTGGTGTTAACGATAGCTCCTTGGTGGAATACGGCATCAAAGTTGTATTTCCTGAGTTTATCAACGGTCTCTTTTTCAGTTATTGAACCTGTTATAACTTCACCTTCAAAGTCTATCAGGTTTTTAAAGTTTCCACTTGAGAAGTCGTCAACTATAAAGAGCTCCCACCCTTTAAACCTCTTTTGAAGTTCTAGTGCCAGATTTGAGCCTATAAAACCTGCTCCTCCTGTAATTAAGACCCTCATTCTCCGAGCTCCCCTTTAAGGTGTGTTTCGTATCCTTTTTCGGTAAAGAACTCCTTTAGTGCCTTTGCGTACTTCTTTGAGAGTTTCCAACTGTGGAACACTCCGTAGGTGGCGGCCTCTTCAAGGTCGTTTCCGTTAAACCTAACTACGGAAACTCCCCACTCAAATTTCTTGAGCTCTTGGTCAAGGTAAATCCTTTGGACAAAGATGTCGCATATCTTCTGGGGTTCTCCAAGGAGCTCTGAAAGTTCTTCAGGACTCTTACCTAAAGCGTCTGCCATTAACTCCCTAAAAAACTCGTCTCCCATCTCTACCTCTACTTTTCTACTATGCTTTCTTTAACCTTCATTCCAAAGTGCCTTCCGGGCTCTTCGGTATATACGAGGACTTCGTCTCCTTCTTTAAGCTCAACTACCGATATTGGGGTTCCGTCAGGCCTTGTTAGTCTTATGGTTTCTGCATTTTGAAGGATTCCTGAAACTTTCTTTCCCTCTTTCGTTTCTGCCTCTATAAGAAGCATAGGTCTCCTTTCAACTTTTGCCCTACCAACATAGACAACTTTCCCTTCTCCTTTGTAGTTGTAGATTACTATCTCGTCGCCGCTTTCTATTTCGGAGAGGTACTTGGTTTTCCCACCAGGAACTTTTACGTACATGTGAACTGCTCCTGCGTTTACCCTGAAAGGCCTTGCCGCAACGTAAGGGTTTGACTCTGTTTCTGCGTGGACTAAGAACATACCTGCAGAAGAATTCCCTACGAGAGCTCCTTCTCCCCTTTTAAGGTTGGAACAGGTGTCTATACAGACTCTGTCGCACATCCCGATAGGTTTAACCCTCTTTATTCTGGCAGTTTCAAGTTTAACGGTTTCCCTACCCTCAGCGATTGCAGAGCCTGCCTCTTTTATCTGGTTTACGTCCTTGGTTTCAAGGACGACTCCTTTTACTCCCTTCTCAAGTATGGTTATTGCAGTTTTTGCCTCTTGGGCGTTCCTGACCCAAGCGTAAACCTCGTCTCCCTGGGCAAGGAGGTTTTCAAGGGGGATTATCGTCCAGTCTGTAGTCTTTACTATTACCTTCTTGCCCCTCTTCAAGAGTTTTGCCGCCCTTTCCTCGTCCTCCTTCCCTTTTATCTCTACTACTATGTAGTCTTCTCCCAGCTTAAAGTCTCCGTCTGGAGCTATCGTTTTTACCCTTGCAAGCTTTTTAACTTTCTCAGAAATCCCTTTTTCGGGAATTAAGAGTGCAGATACTCCAGACTCAATCGCCGAAGTTATTACCTTTTTATCTTTAGGGTCGTTAACTACTACTATTAGCTCCTTTTTCACCTCTAACCTCCTTTAGTATTTCCTAGGGCCAAATAGTGCCGTTCCAATCCTTACTATAGTAGCTCCCTCCTCAACTGCCACTTTAAAGTCGTGGCTCATTCCCATTGAGAGCTCCGGGAGTTTCACTTTTAGCTCTTCTTCAAGTTTTTCCTTAATCTCCCTCAGCCTTATAAAGAAAGGTCTAACTAGCTCCGCGTCTTCGTAGAAGGGAGGAACGGTCATTAAGCCTTTAAGCTTTAGGTTAGGCCTTTCAAGTATGTATTCTGCAAGCTCTTTAACCTCTTCAGGCCTGCAACCGTGTTTACTCTCTTCAAAAGAGAGCTTAACCTCAATTAGAACCTCTATCTCTTTTCCTTTTAGTCTCTTCTCTATCTCTTCAACTAAGCTCTTTCTGTCAACGGTTTCAATTGCGTTAAAGAGCTCTACTGCGTACTTGACTTTGTTCCTTTGTAAGTGGCCAATCATGTGCCACTGTGCCCCTTGAAGTTCTCTTAAATTTGGTATTTTCTCCCTTGCTTCTTGAACTCTGTTTTCCCCAAAGAGCCTTATTCCTGCCTTGTAGGCCTCTTTAATCTCTTCCAGATTCCTTGTTTTTGTAGCCGCTAAGACCTTTACCTCTTCAGGCTTTCTTCTCACCTTAGCACAGGCTTTTTCAATCTCTTCTCTTATCTTCTCGTAATTTTCTTTAATTCCCATCTTCAAGCCTCTCGTAAACCTGGTCTGCAAAGAACCAGGCATCCTCGCTAATGTTTGACTCTGAGTTTTCAAGGAAAGAGTCGTAGTTTGCAAGCTCTCCTTCCTTAAATTCGTGGTAGCTTGAAGCCACAAAGCCTACCGGCTCAAAGGAGTCCTCTCCGTCAAACCTGTATATGTCTATTTCAAGGAACTTGTTGATACCTTCTTTAAAGACCTCGTTGGTTAGTCTTCTCCAGAACTCGTAGTTTGACTTTTTAAGTATGAACCTGCTCTTCCTTCCCTTTATCGGTTCACCGTCTCTGGTAGTTAGGCGATACTTTAGTTTAAGGTAGGCACCAATTCCATAAGGGGTCTTTATTAAAGTTAAGTCCTCGCTTTTAACCGGTAGAGTTTTAAGGTAGTAGCCTATTCTCTCGCTTAAAGGTGAGGAGAGCTTAACGCTGTTAAATATGTCTATGAGCCTGTTTATCCTCTTTAAAAGGATTTCCTTACTTACTGCTTCTTCCTTTTTTACTTCTCTGTAAGAGCTCCAAAGGTGGCTGTCGTAGAAGAAGCCTTCAGAGCTCTTAAGAAGTGGAGTTCCCCCTTTGACTTCCCTTTCGTTTCCTTGCTCGTCTCTCAGTTTAATGGGGAAGTTGCTCACTACTATTTGGGCTTGAACTTTTCTTACTTCAAGCTTATCTAATGGGACCTCTACGAGTTGGTTTTTATAAACGCCTAAAACTTTACCTCCCTTTTCTTTATAGATATAAATTACATCGCCTTCTTTAAGCTCTCCCGTTGGTTCTACTACCGTTCCTACCTTTAAGTTTATTTCCCCGGTCTCTTTAAAAAGGGGGAAAGTGAAGTCTGTAAAGTCTAGGTTGACCCAACCTCTTTCAGTCATTCCCCAGTAGTTTAAAACGGCAGTTAAAGGGAGTTTCCCGCCTTTGTCTATAACCTCCACAATTTCCCCGTGGGGAACTTCCCTTACTGATACCTCTTTAGTTAATACCGTTATCTCTTGGGAAAGTGCTTTCCCCGTGAGAGTTAAAAATAGAAAGGCTGTTAAGAGAGCTCTCATTTATTCTCCCTCAAAACAAACATTAACGCTTCGGCTTCTGCTATAAGTTTACCGTCTCTCAACCTCACCATTCTTGCTTTGGTTATTTTAAACCTCCTCTTCTCTTCTTTAACCTCTGCCACTACTTCCACCTCTTCTCCTGCGTATAAAGGGGAGTGAAACTTTACCGTAATTTTCCCTGTTAAGAACCTCTCTTTCTCTCCTTGCAGGTATGCCATAGACTCGTCAAGAACGAGGCATATTATCCCTCCGTGTATTACCTGGTTGTAGCCTTGGTAATACCTCGGGAGGGAGAAGCGGGAAAAAACTTTACCGTCCTGCCTTTTAAAGCTTAAACCCATTCCTTTAGGGTTGTCTTTGCCACACACGAAACAGTAGTTATCCCTTTCTAGATTTTTCCCTTCCATAGTTTACAGATTATACAGTAGAATAATCTTGGGGGGCACTATGAAGAACAAGGAGCTTGCAGAGATATTTGACAAGTGGGCAGACATCTTAGAGTTTATGGGAGACAACCCTTACCACATAAGAGCTTACAGGAACGCCGCACGGCTTATAAGGGACCTTTCTGAAGACATAGAGCTCCTTGCTAAAGAGGGGAAACTATCCCAGCTTCCCGGGATAGGTCAGAGGTTGCAGGCAAAGATTTTAGAGTTTTTAAGAACAGGTAAGATTTCAGAATTTGAAAAGTTAAAGAGCCAAGTTCCAGATACTATCTTTACCCTCCTTGAAATCCCCGGAATTGGGCCAAAGACAGTTAAACTTCTCTACGAAAAGCTTGGAGTAAGGAGCCTTGAAGACTTAAAGAGGGCTATAGAGAGGGGGGAGCTCCTAAAACTTCCGGGCTTTGGCCCTAAGAAAGTAGAGAAGATAAAAAAGGGAATAGAGCTCTTTGAAAAGAGCGGAGGGCGGATACTCCTTGGAGTTGCCGTTTTCATAGCAGATAGAATAGTAAACCAACTTAAAGAGCACTCGGCGGTAGATAGGATTTCTGTCTGCGGTTCTACCCGCAGGATGAAAGAGACGGTTGGAGACATAGACATACTTGCAAGTGGCAAGAACAACCTTGAGATAATAGAAGCCTTCGTTAACCTACCCAACGTAAAAGAGGTCCTCTGGAAAGGTCCCAAAAAAGCGACCGTAATAGTTGAAGAAGGGGAGCAAGTTGACCTTAGGGTAAGTGAGCCAGACTCTTACGGTGCAGCCCTTCAATACTTTACAGGTTCAAAGGCTCACAACATACACCTTCGGACTATCTGCTTAAAGCTCGGATACAAACTTAACGAGTACGGCCTTTTCAAAGGCGAAGAGAAAATTGCAGGTAGGACTGAAGAGGAGATATACTCTGCTTTAGGAATGGACACTCCTCCGCCTGAGATAAGGGAAGATACAGGGGAAATAGAGGCTGCCCTTGAGCACAAACTCCCAAAACTTGTAGGTTATGGTGATGTTAAAGGAGACCTTCACCTTCACTCAAACTGGTCAGATGGAGCTTCCACAATTGAAGACTACGTTAAAAAGGCCCTAGAGTTTGGATACAAGTACATAGCTATTACCGACCACTCAAAGAGCTTAAGAGTTGCAAATGGCCTTAGCGAGGAAGACCTTTTAAGGAGAAACTATGAAATAGATAAACTTAACGAAAAATACGGAAACAGAATAAGAATTCTAAAAGGAACAGAGGTTGACATCCTTCCTGACGGTTCCCTTGACTACCCAGACGAAATCCTCTCACAGCTTGACTTCGTTGTAGCTTCAATACACTCAAGGTTTAATCAGGATAATACCGAAAGGCTTATAAAAGCTATGAACAACCCCTACGTAAACGCCATTGGCCACCCTACGGGGAGGATAATAGGTCAGAGGGAAGGTTATAAACTTGACATTGAGAAGATAATGAAAACTGCCCTTGAGACGGGAACTGCCCTTGAAGTTAACTCTTACTACAACAGGCTTGACCTTAAAGACTCCCACTGTAGGATTGCCGTAAAGCTCGGAGTTAAGCTCGTTGTCTCAACGGACTCCCACCACATTGACCACATGTGGATGATTAAGTTAGGTATTGGAACTGCAAGGAGAGGATGGGCAGAAAAGAAGAACATTTTAAACGCTTATTCTTTAAAGACCCTTATGAAGTTCGTTAGTGATAAAAGAAAGAAGTTTGGGGTTAGGTAGTTGAAATTTCCTGACTTAAAACCTAAAATAAAATTAGAGCTAATTTAAAAAACTTTTTAAGGAGGGAGAGATGTTTGGAAGCTTCTTTGGAAGGGGAAGGAGAGGTTTTGACCCCTTTGAGGATATGTTCCGTTATTTCCAAGAGATGGAAAGGATGATGAGTGAGATGATGAGAGGTTTTGGAAGGGAGTTTCCCGGCCTTGAGGCAGGATTTGAGCCTAGGATAGAGATGTATGAGACTCCCGACGAGATTGTTGTAAGAGCTGAGATGCCGGGACTTGACAAAGACAGTATTGACGTGAAGGTAAGGGGTAATTACTTGATAATCAAAGGAGTTAAAAAACAGGAGCAGAAGGAAGAGAAAGACAACGTCTTCTTTAGTGAGACCTTTTACGGGGAGTTTCAAAGGGTTGTACCGCTGCCAGTTGAGGTGAAAGAAGAGGGTATAGAAGCTTACTACGATAAAGGTGTTCTTGAAATAAGACTTCCAAAGGCTGAGTCTGCCCGCAAGGAAGTTAAGATAATAGTTAAAGAGCCGGAGGAAGGTAAAGATAAGAAAGATAAAGGCAATAAGTAAGTTGGGGCCTGGTTTGCAGGCCTTCTTTTCTTGACTAAATTAGTGGTAATAATTGCTATTAAGGAGGTGCTAAAGCCTGGTAATTATTAATGAATGTAATCACTTGGTATATAACAAGGGAGACCTGAAGGTAGCTTTAATTTACCCTGGCCCTGAAAAAGTTGGCCTTTCAAGCCTTGCGGTTCATCAAGTTTACTCCCTTATAAATTCCATTAAAGGCGTTTCCTGCGACCTCCTCTTTTCTGACTCCTCTTCTTCACTTTTCCTCTCTTTAAACCCTAAGGACTTTGACATTTTAGCTTTCAGCATAACTTACGAAAATCACCTTTTTGAAGTGGTTAAACTCCTTGAGAAGTGGGGTATAGAACCTTTAAGGGAAAGGAGGAAGGGAGCTCCCCTCCTCCTTGGAGGAGGCATAGGTCTTTTTTACAACCCTACTCCCTTTATGCCCATTTTTGACCTTATATATTTGGGGGAGGCTGAAGGGAGACTTGAAGAGGTTTTACTAACCTTAAAAGATAACCTCTCTATTGATGCAGTTTCCCACTTTGACAATGTTTTAGTTTGTGCCGATTACTCCTTTTACTATGACTCTTTAAAGCTTTTAAGGTTTGAAGGAGAGAGGAAAAGGATTTACCGTTCAAAAGAGTTTAGCTTTAACAAGTGCCACTCCTGTTTCTTACTTGAAGACGCAGCATTTAAAGACCTTTTCTTAATAGAGTTAAACAGGGGTTGTATTGAAAAGTGCCGCTTCTGCGTGGCAACCTACATGGGACTCCCTTACAGGGAAAAGTCCTTAGAAGTTGTTGAGGAGGAGGTAAAGGTTGCCTCCCGTTATGGCAGGAGGGTAGGCCTAATAGGAGCTGGAGTTACCGATTATTCCCAAATGGAGGGTCTTTATGAGATTTTAAGGAAATACGGAGTAAAGGCTTCTTTCTCTTCTTTAAAGGCCTCCTCTCCTTCAGAGTATGTCTTTAAGATAATTTCTGAGTCCTCTCAAAGGACGATTACTTTAGCTCCGGAGGCTGCTTCTGAGAGGCTCAGGTTTTCGCTAAACAAGAAGGTTCCCGACGAGCGTTATTTTGAATTTGCAAAGCTTGCCCTTGAAAGTGGAGCAGAGAGTTTAAAGCTTTACTTTCTTGTAGGTCTTCCAACTGAGACAGACGAAGAGGTTAAGGCTATTGTCTCAATGGCAAGGAAGTTTAGGGAAATTGCACTTCCTTACTGGAGAGAGAGGGGAAGTGCCGGAGAGATTCACCTTTCAGTTAACCCTGTTATAGCTAAACCCTTTACTCCCTTACAGTGGTACGGTTTAGAGCCTAAGTCAAAAATAGAGAGAAAACTTA
>JALSNF010000052.1 GCA_026987115.1 Desulfurobacteriaceae bacterium | reverse complement strand
ACAGAGAGTTCAAGCCCGGCTACTATACTGCAGATGCCGTTGAGGCAACTACTACCATAGCCTCTAAGGCCGTTAAGGCAGGAGCTACGATTTTTAACGGCGTAAGCGTAGAAGATGTGGTTCTTAAGAAAGTTGGCGGAGATTACAGAGTTTGCGGTTTAGTTATCAATTGGAGTTGCGTAGAGCTGAACCACCTCATGGTTGACCCGCTGGTGATAACTTCCCGCTTCGTGGTTGACGCTACAGGCCACGACGCAACCGTAGTTTCAACCCTTCAAAAGAAAGCAGGGATAAAGCTTAACACGGAAACAGGGTGCGTAGTTGGGGAAAAGCCTCTGTGGGCTTCTGTAGGAGAGGAGGATACCGTAAAAAACAGTAAAGAGGTCTTCCCGGGGATTTACGTTAGCGGAATGGCTGCCAACGCAACTTGCGGAAGCCACAGAATGGGGCCTGTATTTGGGGGAATGTTGATGTCAGGGAAGAAAGTTGCCCTTGAAATAGCTTCTAAACTTAAGTCTTAAGGAGGAAAAATGGCCACTTTAATAGAGCTTGTAAAGAGGGGAGAGCTCCCAAAGGAAGTTGAGTTCTGCGCTTCCTACGAAAAGAGGGACATTGACTACATAGTTAACGGTTTAATAGAGGGAACCATAGTTATACCTGCAAACATTTACCACAGGGAAAGGAGCTCCTTTTCCCCAAGGGCAATAGGCAAGGGACTTAAGACGAAAGTAAACGCCAACATAGGAACCAGCGGAGACATAGAGAACATAGACCTTGAGCTTGAGAAGTTAAGGGTTGCCGTTAAGTACGGTGCCGACGCAGTTATGGACCTATCAACCGGTAAGTTTATTGACCAGACAAGGCGGGCAATTGTTGACAACTCCCCTGTAATGGTTGGAACTGTTCCCATTTACCAAGCGGCAAAAGAGGCTGCAGAAAGACACGGCTTTATAGGGAAGATGACCGTTGACGAGCTCTTTGAAGTTATTGAGAGGCACTGCAAAGATGGTGTTGACTTTATAACCGTCCACTGTGGAGTTACCTTAAGCTCCCTTGAGAGGTTAAGGAACGAAGGTAGGGTAATGAACATAGTTTCAAGGGGAGGAGCTCTCATAGCCGAGTGGATGGTCTATAACGAAAAAGAAAACCCCCTTTACGAGCACTACGACAGGCTCCTTGAGATAGCCAAGAAATACGACGTTACCCTCTCTCTAGGGGACGGTATGAGGCCAGGCTGCATAGCCGACGCTACCGATAGGTGCCAGATAGAAGAGCTCATAACCCTTGGGGAACTTGTTGATAGGGCAAGGGAAGCTGAAGTTCAAGCTATGGTTGAAGGTCCCGGCCACGTTCCCCTTGACCAGGTTGAGGCAAACATACTCCTTCAAAAAAGGCTTTGCCACGGAGCTCCCTTTTACGTTTTAGGCCCAATCGTTACAGACATAGCCCCCGGGTACGACCACATAACCGGTGCAATAGGGGGAGCTCTTGCTGCAAAGGCAGGAGCAGACTTCCTCTGCTACTTAACCCCTGCAGAGCACTTGGCGCTTCCCGATGTTGAAGACGTTAAAGTGGGGGTAATAGCTGCGCGAATTGCCGGACACGCTGCAGACATAGTTAAAGGAGTTCCGGGAGCTCTTGAGTGGGACTTAGAAATGGCAAAGGCAAGGGAGGAGCTAAACTGGGAGAGACAGTTTGAGCTTGCAATAGACCCGGAGACCGCCCGCAGGTACCGTCAAGAAAGGGCCCCACAGGAAGACGAAAAGACCTGCACCATGTGCGGTAAGCTCTGCTCAATAAAGAGAGTTGAAGAATACCTTAAGCCCAAAAAGCAGTAAGGGGAGTTTTACCTCCCCTTTCCTTAAAAGGTCTTTCCGTGGATGTGGCACTCTACGCACTTGCTGTTTGGGTTTCCGTGGTTTTTAATGTCAATAGGTAGAGAAAGGCCGTTTACCGGAGAGTAGTAATTGCCACTGTGGCAGGCTGCACACAAGGAAGAGGTGTATTTCCTGTTTGTAGCAACGTCAACGCCGTCTAAGTTCTTAACTGGCAGGTAAAGGTACTCTTTAAGTTGGGTTGCATTTGAAAGGTCGTAAGTTCCGTTTTCACTCTTTACAATTCCCTCAAACTTAAGGTCCTTAAAGTAAAGGAGCGTTTGAGGGTCAACTACCGCATACTTAACCTCTGCAGTGTTGTCAACCTGCTTAACTATCATCTCTTTTTCTAGAGTCTCTCCTACCCTCTCAATTATGAGCTTGTCGTTGTTTGAGGCGTGGGGGTTGTGGCACTGGGTACAGGCAAGGGGAGAGTGGGCCGTGTGGAAAAGGAGCTCCCCTGACAAAGTTATTTCCTTAAAGCTCCTGTTTCCAGAGGTGAAATTATTTTCACCGTGCCAGTCGTTGGTGTTCCAAGGCGTTTCAATGTCCGGAGGAGTCTCTTTTGGAGTGAGAACTTTATCTGCCTTTCCGTCTCCGTTTGTATCTGCAACAGGCTTGTTAAATATGTTTGCTCCCGTTGGCGAGTGGCAGGTTAGGCACAAGTCTTGAACCTTTTGAGGCTGAATTCCCCCTAAAGCTCCAAAGTCTGTTCCCGGTTCAACTATCCCGTCCATGTCAGGCTGCCAGTGGCAGACTACGCAGTCTAAGTCGTCAATTTTCCCGTTCCCGTTAAAGTCGTGGAAAGACTGCTTCCTTAGGGAGGTGTTTGCGTAAAAGTGGAGCTTGTCCATTGAGTCGTGGCATACGAGACAAGACCTTTTAACGCCTGCAACTCCGTTTGTTCCGTGGCAAGCAGAGCATACCCTTATTGCGTTCTCAGTTCCTACCTTACTTACTGCCCTGTCTATCAAGTCTTGATAGGCTTTTTTAGAATACCTGGGAGTTGCCATAGTGTGTTTAAAGTTTTGATGGCACAGCAGGCAGTCTCTCTTTTTCCATCCGTCCTTGTGATTTTCAGGGGTAAGGTAAGGAGAGCTCCTAACGGCAACGTTTACTCCAAAGTCCCTATAGTGAACGTCAGGCTCTGCTAAACCTCCGCTTCCTCCACAACTGTAAAGTGCTAAAAAGGAAAGTCCCCCAAGGAAAGTAGCAACCTTTTTCACCACAGCCTCCCGCCTCAATCTAAAGAAAAGCCTAACATAAACAATTTACAATTGTATTATAATCAATTAACCTTTCAAGTAGTATATGGTTGCAACTCCTGCCATTAAGGGGGTGTAGGTAGCTTTCTTAAAGCCTGCTTTTAAGGCCTCTTTTAAAAAGGGCTCGTAGTGGGGGAAGTTAACTATGGTTTCGTAAAGGTGTCTTGTAATGTCCTCCTTTGAGCGAAGTTTCCCTATCGGCAACATTACCCTTTTAAGGAAGAAAAGGAAGAGGGACTTTAAGAGAGGGTTTTTAGGTATTGACACCTCAAGAATCCTTACCTCTCCTCCGCTTTTTAGTATTCGCCTTATCTCCTTTAAGCTACCTTTAACGTCCTCAAAGTGGCGAAGGGCCAAAGAAACTAATACAGTGTCAAAGCTCTTGTCTTTAAAAGGAGTTCTTAAAGCGTCTCCCCTTACAAAGTCTATTTCAGGGTACTTCCTCTTAGCTACTTTCAACATAGAGAGGGAGTAGTCTAACCCCACCACTTTCTCTGCCTTCTCTTTAACGAGAGCTCCCACCTCTGCCGTTCCGCAGGCAAGGTCAAGAACTTTTCCCGGAGACTCAAGACCTTCAACCAACTTCCTCTGCCACCTATTTATTATCCCTAAGGAGAGGAAACTTGAGATTGAGTCGTACTTGTGGGCTATTTTGTCAAAAATTTCAACTCCTACTGGCTGTTTCCCTTTCAATTCTATCCCCAAAGACAGTTCTTCCTATTTTAGCTTTTTGGGGGTATTGTCATTAGTTAGGAGATGCTAATTTTGTTTGGAATTGTGAGGTAGTAGATTACATATATGTATGTTAAAAATTAATAAAAATAGTCAAGTTTCCTCTTTTGTCAACCGTTAAAATCCCCTTAACTTCCCATCGTACCCTCCTTTTGCGGGTCTGTGCCCGCCTTTTTTACATAACTTTATTTATATATTTTGCTTGAAACTTACCTTTGGGAGCTCTTATGGAAGAAATAGTAGTAGGAATTGACACAGGAGGGACTTTTACCGACTTCATATATAAAAAGGGCAAAAGCTGGCGAGTTTTTAAGCTACCTTCAACACCTCAAAACCCCGCAGAGGCCATCATCAAGGGCTTAAAAAAGATAGGAGGGGAGAAAAGGAAGATAACCCACGGAACGACTGTTGCTACAAACACCCTTTTAGAGAGAAAAGGTGCAAGGGTAGCCTTTATAACGAACAAAGGCTTTAAGGACATACTCCACATAGGAAGGCAGAACAGGCTTAAGCTCTACTCTTTTAAGGTAGAAAAACCTAAGCCTTTAGTTGAAAGGGAGCTCCTTTTTGAACTCTCCTGCAGGGTAAACTCTAAAGGCGAAGTAGTAGAAGAGGTAAAGGAGGAAGAGCTCCTTAACTTAGTTAAACTGTTAAGAGAAAAGAAAGCCGAGTCTGTTGCGGTCTCTTTCCTCTTTTCCTTTTTTAACCCTTCCTGTGAAGAAAAGGTAAAAGAATTCCTTGAAAAGGAGGGTTTTTTAGTTTCTATCTCAAGTCAAGTAGTCAATGAAATTAGAGAGTATGAAAGGAGCTCCACCACCGTGGTAAACGCCTACGTAATGCCGAAAATGAAGGCATATTTGGAAAACATAAAAAGCTCTTTAAAAGAGGGAGATACCTTAAAGATAATGCAGTCAAACGGAGGGGTAATTTCCCTTGAAACTGCAGTTAAACAGCCTGTTAGAACCGTTCTTTCAGGCCCTGCCGGCGGCGTTATGGGAGCTTGGAGCGTTGCTAAAACTGCCGGCTTTAAAAAAGTCATAACCTTTGACATGGGAGGAACCTCAACTGACGTTTCCCTTGTAGATGGGAGGCCTCAAATAACTACAAGTTGGGAAATATCGGGAATTCCCATAACCGTTCCTATGGTAAAGGTTCATACGGTTGGTGCAGGCGGAGGCTCAATAGCTTGGATAGACAGGGGAGGAGCTCTAAGAGTAGGCCCTTTAAGTGCGGGAGCAGAGCCGGGCCCCGTCTGCTACGGTAAAGGGGGAAGGGAAATTACCATAACCGATGCAAACCTCTTCCTTGGAAGGCTTGACGAAGAGTTTTTCCTTGGCGGAAAGATGAAGTTAAGGAAGGACCTAATAACGGAGCCCCTTAAAGAACTTTCTAAGAAGTTGGGAGTTTCCCCTTTAGAGGTTGCAGATGCAGTTATAAAAATTGCCAACGCTAAGATGGAAAAGGCAATTAGGGTTATATCCCTTGAAAAAGGGTATTCTTTAAAAGAATTTACTTTAGTCTCCTTTGGGGGAGCAGGAGGGCTTCACAGTGCCTACCTTGCAAAGGCTCTTAATATTCCCAAAGTTTTAATTCCCAAAGACCCGGGCATTCTATCAGCCTTTGGAATGGTTATGTCTGATGTTGTTAAAGACTACTCAAGGAGCGTAATGCTTTCTGAAAAAGAGGCTACTTACTCTAAACTGAAAGAAGTAATTGACTCTTTAGCAGAGCTTGCCGTGAAAGAGCTAAAACTTGAAGGTTTTAGCGAAGACGAGCTCCTTCTCTTCCCCACTTTAGACGTTAGGTTTAAAGGTCAATCCTTTGAGCTTAGCGTCCCGTTTTGTAAGGAGTTTAAGGAAAAGTTTGTAGAGCTCCACAAAGAGCTCTACGGCTACGCCCACGAAAGGGAAATAGAGGTAGTAAACTGCCGTTTAAGAGCAGTTGGGAAAACGGAAAAGCCGGAAATTGAAGAGTTAAAGGAAGTCCCCTCGGGCCTTCCCGAAAGTGCCCTTTTAAAGACCAAAAAGGTCTTCTTTGAAGAGGAGTGGCTTGAAACTCCGGTCGTAAGTAGAGAAAAGCTCTTCCCGGGAGTTAAGTTTAAAGGCCCTGCCTTAATTGTTGAATATAGCTCAACTATACTTCTTCCTCCTTGGGGAGAGCTCTGCGTTGACAAATTTAACAACCTGCTGATAGAGGTAAGAAATGGTTAATCCCCTTGAAATAGAGATATTTAACAACATCTTCTCTTCCGTAGCTGAAGAGATGGGAGCAGTTTTAGAGAGAACCTCCTTTTCCCCAAACATCAAAGAGAGGAAAGACTTTTCCTGTGCTCTCTTTGACCCTAAAGGCCAGATGATAGCTCAAGCTGCCCACATTCCCGTTCACCTTGGTTCAATGCCTTTGTCTGTAAAGGAAGTAATAAAGAGCTTAAAGCTTGAAGAAGGGGACATGGCAGTTTTAAACGACCCTTACAGGGGAGGAACTCACCTTCCAGACATAACCGTTGTAGCTCCTGTTTACCACCGAGGGGAGCTCCTTTTTTATGTTGCAAACAGAGCTCACCACTCAGACGTTGGAGGCATAACTGCAGGCTCAATGCCCCTTTCAACCTCGGTTTTCCAAGAAGGCCTTTTAATCCCTCCGCTTAAAGCCGTTATAAAAGGAAAAATAGACGAAAACTTTATCTCAATCCTTAAAGCAAACTCAAGAGCTCCCGTTGAAAGAGAGGGAGACTTTAAAGCCCAAGTAATGGCAAACAGAGTTGGAATTAAGAGGCTAAAAGAGTTAATAGAAAAGTTTGGAGCTCTAAAACTCCAAGCCTACGGAGAAGCACTCCTTGACTACTCTGAAAAGTTCGTTCGTCAACTTATAAAAGAAATTCCCGACGGAGTTTACACCTACGGAGACTTTATGGAAGACGACGGAGCGGGAACTAAAAACATAAGAATTTCCGTTATTTTAACTATAAAGGAAGACCAAGCGATAGTTGACTTTACCCCCTCCTCTCCTCAAGTAAAAGGAAGCGTAAACGCAGTTAAAGCCATAGCCCTTTCGGCAGTCCTTTACGTCTTTAAGTGCCTTGCAGGGGAAGAGATACCTACAAACGAAGGGATAATGAGGCCTATAAAAGTCCTAACCAAAAAGGGAACGGTTCTCTCTCCCAATCCTCCTGCTGCCGTCTGTGCCGGAAACGTAGAAACTTCACAGAGGCTGGTTGACGTTCTCCTTGGAGCTCTCTCAAAAGCCCTTCCAGAAAAAATACCCGCTGCAAGCCAAGGAACTATGAACAACCTAAGCTTTGGAAACGGAAAATTTGCATACTACGAGACCATAGGAGGGGGAAGCGGTGCTACTTCCTCCTCAGACGGAGAGAGTGCAGTCCATACCCACATGACAAACACCTTAAACACTCCAGTTGAAGTTCTGGAGCTCTACTACCCCGTTGAAGTTAAAGAGTACTCAATAAGGGAAAACTCAGGAGGAGAAGGGCTTAAAAAGGGAGGAGACGGAATAGTTAAAGAGCTCCTATTTAAAGAAGAGGTAGAACTGACCCTAATTTCCGAAAGGAGAGTTTACAGACCTTACGGCCTAAAGGGAGGAAGCCCCGGGAAAAAGGGAAAAAACATACTTATTGATGAAAAGGGAAATAGGAGGGAGCTCCCCTCAAAATTCACTATAAAAGTAAAACCTGGCCAAAAACTTAGAATAGAAACTCCCGGAGGCAGCGGTTGGGGAAAGAAAATTTGATACAATCAAAAAGGGGGGAAAAAATGAAGAAAGGAGTAACTATAACATTTGAAACTATAACTCCTCTTTGGACCGGCGACGCCTGGCAAGAGTGCAAAGAAATCCGTCCGTCTTCCTTAATAGGAAGTTTAAGGTTTTGGTTTGAAGTCATCTGCTATTTTTCCGGAATTTGCAAAAAAGAGGACTTTAATTCCAAAAACGGTAGATTTGAAAAGGAAGTAGATAGAAGAAAGTTTGAAGAATGTTTAAAGAAAAAAGGTAATACTTTTGAAGCCA
>JALSNF010000051.1 GCA_026987115.1 Desulfurobacteriaceae bacterium | reverse complement strand
TAATCTGTTTAGGGTTTAAACCTGTTTCAAGGGCCAAATCTCTCCTTGGAGAGAGAAAGAGGAGTTTAAACTCCCTGAAACTCTTAAGGCACCACTGCCCCAGCGTTCTATAAAGCTCCCTTAACCTCTTCTCTTTAAGCCTTATCCCGTAGGGAGGGTTAGTTATAACAGTTGCCTTTTCGTAGGAAAGGGCAGGGAAAGAGAGGTTTTTAAACTTAACCAGGTTCTCAACTTCCGCAGCTTTTGCATTTTCTTTAGCTCTCTCTACAGCTAAAGGGTCTATGTCAAATCCTAAAACTGGAGCTCTCAACTTCCTTCTCTTCTCTTGGGCCTCCCTTAAAAGTTTGTTAAAGAGCTCTTCATTAAAGTTTTTCCACTTCATAAAGGCAAATTTCCTCTTCCTGCCGGGAGGAATGTTCGCTCCTATGAGGGCTCCTTCAATGGGAATAGTCCCTGAACCGCAAAAAAGGTCTATTAAGGGCTCCTCTCCTTTCCAATTAGAAGCTAAAACCATTGCAGCCGCTAAGTTCTCCCTTAAAGGGGCTTCTACCTCCTTTACCCTGTAGCCCCTTTTGTAAAGGGGAGCTCCAGAGCTGTTTATACTTATAGTGCACAGGTCCTTTTCAAATCTCACTATAAGGCTCGTTCCTTCGTCCTCATACTTAGCCCTAAGGGGCTCAAATCCTAACTTTTCCCTTATCGCCTTAACTACCCTTTCCTCAATTGCCTTTGTATGGTAAAGCTTTGAGTTTTTAGAGGTAGCTCTTATTTTTAGTGGAATCTCTTTCGTTATAAACTCCTCCCAAGGGCACTTTTGAGCTTTCCTAACGAGCTCCCCAAAGTGCTTAGCTTTAAAAGAGCAGAGCCTTACCAAGATTCTACTTGAGCTCCTTAGCCAAAGGTTGGTTAGGTAGAGCTCCCTTAAGTCCCCTTGAAATTCAACTCCTCCCGGTTTTAACTTTCCCTCTATCCCTAAAGACTCAAGCTCCTTTAAGGTTATCCCTTCCAATCCCGGAGGGCTTACGGCAAACAGTTTCAAGTTAGCTCCTCCAAAATAGCTTCCCTTAACCTATCAAAACACCCTCCCTTTAGCCTATCCCTTACCTCCTCCTTTAAAGCTCTCCTTACATCCTCCTCCCTTTCTAAAAGGGAGATAAGCTCCCTCTCTATTTTACGGGGGTTTACATCTTTTTGAATTAGTTCCGGAACTATTTTCCTGCCTGCTATTATGTTTGGCAGTGAGATAAAGGGAACCTTTACAAGGCCTTTGGCTACAAGGTAAGTTAAAGGGTTTACCTTGTAAACTACAACGTGGGGAAGTCCAAGGAGTGAGGCCTCTAAAGAGGCAGTTCCAGAGGCAATTACACCTGCTCTTGAGTAGGCCATAAGGTCGTAGCGGAGCTCCTCCCTTAAGAGTTTTACTCCTTCGTTTAACCTGTCCCTTTCCCTCTCTACCAAGGCGTAATTAACCGTTGAAGCAACGGGAAGTGCCCAGCTTCCGGGAAACCTCCTTGAAACTTCTAAAAGGGGCCTTAAGAGCCTCTTTACCTCTCCACTCCTACTACCTGGAAGAAGGGAAAAGAGTGGCTCTTTAAGACTGGTAGCCTTTAGGAAACTTTCTCTCCCCAGTTTAGGGAAAACCAGGTCAACCAGAGGGTTTCCAACGTAAACTGCACTTATTCCAAACCTTTCGTAAAAGTCAACCTCAAAGGGAAATATTACAAAGAGCTTATCAACAAGTGCCTTTAACTTCTTTACCCTCCACTCTCCCCAGGCCCAGAGCTTAGGAGGTATAAAGTAAAAGACCTTTAAACCTTCTCTCTTAGCTATTTCTGCAACTTTAAGGTTAAAGCCGGGAAAGTCTATGAGTATAAGAGCTTTAGGCCTTTCCTTCCTTATGAAATCTTCTATCTCCTTAAGAGCTCTCCTTATCTCCCCTAACTTACCTATAACCTCAAAGAGGCCAAAGGCGGTTATCCTATTGGAATCGTAAATCCTCTTGGCCCCCTCTACTTCCTTGTGAAAAACCCCGAATACCTCAAAGTCTTCCCTGAGCCTCTTTACGAGCTCTTGGGCGTAGAGGGAGCCTGAGAGCTCCCCGGAAACTATAAGGAGCTTTTCCATCAAATCAGCCTTAGGAAGTTCTCTATTATCCTTATCCCGTCTTCAGTAAGTATTGACTCAGGGTGAAACTGAACTCCGTAAATGGGATATTTTGCGTGTCTTATCCCCATAATCTCCCTGTCGTCTTCACTTTCAGCGGTTATTAAAAGCTCATCGGGAAGGCTTTCCCTATCAATAACCAAAGAGTGATACCTTATGGCAGAAAAGGGGTTTTTCATTCCCTTAAAAAGGTACTCTCCGTCGTGAACTATTTGAGAGGCCTTACCGTGCATCAACTTCTTGGCCCTTACTATCTTCCCTCCAAAGGCAAAGCCTATTGACTGATGGCCTAAACAGATTCCCAGTATTGGGAGCTTTCCCGCAAAGTGCCTTACGGCTTCAACGGATATCCCCGCTTCCTTGGGAGTACAAGGACCGGGAGATATAACAAGGGCTTCAGGCTTTTTCCTCTCTATCTCATCAAGGGTAATTTTGTCGTTTCTAAAAACCTCAACTTGAGCTCCCAACTTACCGAAATACTGAACCACATTGTAGGTAAAAGAGTCGTAGTTATCTATCATTAAAATCATCTACTCCCCCTTAAGTGCGCTACATATCTTCTCTCCCCAACCGGCCAAGGCTTTAACGTAGTTCTCTTTCGGAAGAGGGTTAAGTATTAAAGCCTTTCCTCCAATCTCCTTTGCAACGGTCTCTACCACTTTCCTATCTGAGAAGACCTCTCCTATAACCACCTTAGCTCCCTCTTTTCTCGCTTCCTCTATTACCTCTTTTAACCTTTCAGGAGAAACTCTCTCTTCAGGAGTCCTTGCTATTTCAATTACTTTCACGCCGAAAGTCTCTAAAAAGGGTTTCCACACAGGGTGATATACAACTACAACCTTGTTATTTACCCCCTTAAGGCAGTTGTCAATTTTCTTTATAAGCTGGTCAATCATAGCCGCATAATCGTCTGCTCTCTTGGTGTAGTAAGTCTCCCTTTTAGGGTAGAAAGAGGTTAGCCTGTGAGCAACTTCAAAGTAAACATCTTCCATGAGAACCGGGTTCATCCACAGGTGGTAGCCTGGCCTGTTTATTTGAGGGTACTTTTTGGAAAAGAGAGCTCCCAAGTCCAAAACCTTCTTTTTGTCAACTCCCTTTAAAGCCCAATCGTCAAGCCCTAAACCGTGAACTATTATTAAACTTGCCTCTTTTTCCTTCTCTAAATCGGAAGGCTTCGGCTCATAGCCGTGAGGAGAAACGCCGGACTTTAATATAGAGTAGTAGCGAAAATCCCTACCTCCAATGTAGTAGGCAACGCTTTTCCAGACGGGCAAGGTAGTAACTACAAGGGGTTTAGAGTTATCCTCCTTTAAACAGCTTACGAGAAAGAGAATTAAAAGGGGAATCAAGAGCAAAAACCTTTTCATCTTAACCTCCTTTTCACTGGTATAATTTATCCCAATTCCTTCCGGAGTTGAAAAATGTTAAAAAGGAAGAAAGCAATTTTAGCCCTTGAAGACGGCTCATACTACGAAGGCCTCAGCTTTGGAGCAGAGGGAGAAACATCAGGAGAGGTAGTTTTTACTACATCAATGACAGGCTATCAAGAGATAATAACAGACCCTTCCTTTAAGGGCCAGATAGTCACTATGACTTGTCCTTTAATTGGGAACGTTGGAGCAAACAGGGAGGACGTAGAATCTAACGGGCCCAAGGCAGAAGGGTTTATAGTTAAGGAGATATCGGAGGTCTATTCCAACTGGAGGGCAGAAAAGTCCTTTGAAGACTACCTGAAAGAGTACCAAGTCGTAGGCATATGTGAAATAGATACTAGAGAGCTTACAAAGAAGTTAAGAAGTGCCGGAACTATGAGGGGGGTTATCTCAACAGTTGACCTTGACGTTGACAGTTTAATATCAAAGGCACGCTCAATCCCGCCGATGGAAGGCCTTAACTTAGTTGACGAGGTAAGCTGTAAAGAGCCTTACGAGTGGAACCAAGGAACTTGGAAGCTGGGGGAAGGTTATACCTACAGGGAAGACTTTAAGTACTCTGTCGTAGTTTTGGACTTTGGAATCAGGTATAACATCTTAAGGAACCTAGTTGACGTTGGACTAAAGCCGATAGTCGTTCCTTCCCAAACTCCTCCGGAAGAGATAATAAAGATGAAGCCAGACGGTATATTCCTCTCTTGCGGTCCCGGAGACCCTGCGGCAGTTGACTACGCAATAGAGACTATAAAGTACCTTATAGCAACCTACAACAAGCCTATTTTCGGCATATGCTTGGGGCATCAGCTAACGGCACTGGCCTTAGGAGCTTCTACATACAAGCTTAAGTTTGGCCACAGGGGAGCAAACCAGCCAGTTAAGAACTTAAAGACCGGTAAAGTTGAAATAACAGCACAGAACCACGGGTTTGCAGTTGACCCTTCAACGCTTCCTGAGGAGCTAGAGATAACCCACTACTCCTTAAACGACGAAACTGTTGAAGGGTTAAAACACAAGTCAAAACCCCTCTTTACCGTTCAGTACCACCCTGAGAGCTCCCCAGGCCCCCACGACTCCCGATACCTCTTTAGGGAATTTGAGAGGTTAATTTCAGACTACAAAGGGAAGTAATGGTTTATGACGTAATAGTCTCTGGGCTGGGTCCTGCAGGATGTGCTCTCTTAAAGGGCCTTGAGGGCTCAGGGCTAAAGGTCTTAGCTCTTGAAAAGGAGGAGTTTCCAAGGAGAAAGCCTTGCGCCGGAGGCCTTACTTTAAAGGCCTATAAAGAGATAAAACTTCTCTTTCCGGAAGTTGATAGGGTAATCAGGGTAGCATCTAAAGAACTTGAACTTTACTACTTTAACAAAGAGGTCTCTATAAGCTTTCCCTCTCACTTTGTTTACCTTACAGACAGGGCAGAACTTGACAACTTCCTCTTTAACTCTGTCTTAAGTTTAGACTTTAAAGTCCACACGGGAGAAGCTCTACTTGGAGCTGAGTATGAAGGAGACCTCATTAAAGTTTCCTCAACAAAGGACAGCTACAAGTGTAGGGTCTTAATCTCAGCAGAAGGGGTAAACAGTAAACTCTCTTCACTCTTTAAGGTTAAAAGGGAGCTTGGATTCACTTACGAGGCAGATTTAGAGTGTAGCTGGAACGAAAAGGTCCTAATAGACTTTAGTAAGTTTAAGTGGGGTTATTATTGGCTCTTCCCAAAAGGGGACTTTATAACTGTAGGAGTGGGAGAGTTTAAGGATAGGGAGCTCTTTAAGAGGTTAAAAGGGCTTCTTAACGAGCTAAACCGAAAACACGGTCTAAAGGGAAAGGTTATCTCTGAGAGGGGATATCCAATACCTGCCGGGAGGAGGGAAAACGACGTTTACAGGGAAAGAGTCCTATTTTTAGGAGACGCCGGAGGACTAGTTGACCCCTTAACAGGGGAAGGAATCTACTACGCGGTTAAAAGCGGACTAATTGCCGGCAACTTTATTAAAGAAGCCTTTAATAAAGGGGACTTTTCACTTCTTTCAGGATATAAAAAAGAGGTAAACGAGGAGTTTGGAAAGGAGTTTTACTGGGCCAGAATGGTAGGAAGGCTCTTTTTCCCCTTAAGAGGGATAAATTTTAGGCTGCTAGAAAAGTCTAAAGAACTCTCTTTACTGGCGGGAAAGCTACTTTCCGGCGAAATTTCTTACAAAAGGGGATTTTTTGAGTATGCTAAGAGAGCTCCCAGAGCTTTAATAGGAATTTAGAGGTAGGGAGATGCTACAGATATCCTTAAAGAGAGGAAGGGAAAAGAGGGTAAAGGGATTTCACCCTTGGGTCTATAAGAACGACATCCTCTCTTTTTCAAGGAGGCCAAAACCGGGAGAGCTCTGCGTAGTTAGGGACTACAAAGGAGCCTTCTTAGCAAAGGGCTACATAAACCCTGAAAGCTACATCGCAGTAAGGATACTAACCTTTAAAAAGGAAGAAGAGATAGACTACAACTTCTTCGTTAAGAGGATAGAAGAGGCCCTCTCTTACAGGAAAGAGGTAGTGCCAAAAAACACTACTGCTTTTAGGCTGGTCCACTCAGAGGCCGACTACCTTCCGGGACTAATTGCAGACTACTACGACGGCTACGTAGTTGTTCAGATTACGACTTTGGGAATGGAGCTATTAAAGGAAAAAGTAGTTAAAGCTTTAGTTGAAGTGGTTAAGCCAAAGGGAATTTACGAGAAGTCAACAGTTCAAACCAGAGAGCTTGAAGGGCTTCCCTTGGTTGAGAGGGAGCTCTACGGAGAAGTTCCAGAGAAAGTGGTAATCCTTGAAAACGGGATAAAGTTTAACGTTCAGATAGTAGGAGGACAGAAAACCGGCTACTTCCTTGACCAGAGGGAAAATAAACTCCTATTTGCAAAAGAATTTGTAAAGGAAGGGGATAGAGTCCTTGACGCATTCTGCCACTTGGGAGGATTTGGAATACACGCAGCGGTGATAGGAAAGGCCAAAGAGGTAGTAGCCCTTGACAGCTCACAACTTGCGCTAGACCTTGCAAAGGAAAACGCAGAGCTAAACGGAGTTTCAGGTAAGTTTAAGTTTGTCAAGGGAGATGCCTTTAAAGTATTAAAGAGAATGGCTACCGAAGGGGAGCTCTTTGACTCAATGGTTATTGACCCTCCGGCCTTTGCAAAGAGCAAAACTGTAGTGGAACAGGCCAAAAGGGGGTATAAGGAGCTCTTTTTAAGGGGACTAAAGATGTTAAAGCCGGGAGGAAGGATAGTAGTCTGCTCCTGCTCCCACCACATAACCCCTCCCGTGCTTGAAGAGATACTACTTTCGGCAGCTTACGACGTTAGAGTTCCCTTAAAGGTCCTTTATACTACCTACCAGTCTAAAGACCATCCCTTTGTCCTCCAGATTCCAGAAAGCAGATACTTAAAGTGTATATTCGCAAGGAGGTTTGAGTGGAGTATTTAAATAAGTTAAAGGTAAAGAAGGCCGTAATACCCGTTGCAGGGCTCGGAACGAGGTTTCTACCTGCAACAAAAGCTCAGCCAAAGGAGATGCTTCCTTTAGTTGACAAGCCAGTTATCCAGTACATAGTTGAAGAGGCGGTAAAGGCAGGGATAGAGCAGATAATCTTTATAACGGGAAGGCACAAAAGGGCAATTGAGGACCACTTTGACAGGAATCTAGAGCTTGAAAGGGCCTTGGAAGAGAAAGGAAAAAGAGAGCTTTTAAAAACCGTTAAGGAAATTTCAGACCTAGCGGACTTTATCTTTATAAGGCAGAAAGAGCCTAAAGGGCTAGGACACGCAGTTTTAACTGCTGAGCCTGCCGTAGGGAACGAGCCTTTCGCAGTTTTACTGGGAGACGACGTAATGGTTGGAGAAAAGCCGGCAATAGGGGAGCTCATAGAGGTATTTAAAAAGTTTAGTTGCCCAGTTTTAGGCCTTCAAGAAGTTCCAAAGGAGGAAGTGTCAAATTACGGAATAGCCGGGGGAAAGCTCGTTGAAGAAAACCTAATAAAAGTTGAATCGTTGGTTGAAAAGCCTTCTCCCTCTGAAGCTCCCAGCAACTACGCAATTGCCGGTAGGTACGTTTTAACTCCCGACATATTTACAGTCTTAAAGAGGACAAAACCTGGAAAAGGAGGGGAAATCCAACTTACAGACGCCATTGCCCAGCTATCTAAAGAAAGGGCAGTATATGGTAGGATAATTGAAGGCAAACGCTACGATACGGGAAACAAGCTCGGCTTTTTAGAGGCTACAATTGACTTTGCACTTATGAGAAACGACTTAAGAGAACCCTTCTTAAAGTTCTTAAAAGAAAAACTAAAAGAGGAGTTAAGAGATGGGTGAAATGTTTCAGGGCTTTCCTCCTGAACCCAAGTTCCCGGAAGAGCTCCCCGTTCTCCCTTTAAGGGGCGTTGTTGTCTTTCCCATGATGATATCTCCACTTTTTGTCGGAAGGCCCTTTTCCTTAAACGCAGTTGAAGAAGCTTTAAAGAGCCACAAGCTCATATTCCTTGCCACTCAGAAAGATAAGGAAGTGGAAGAACCTAAAAGGGAAGACCTCTACGATTACGGAACGGTTGCCGTCATCCTAAAAGCAATGAGAATGGGAGACGGCAGAGTAAAGATATTGGTTCAAGGCTTAGCAAGGGCAAAAATAAAGGAACTAAAAAGGGAAGAGGATAAGTTCGTAGCCACTTTAGAACACATCCAAGAACCAGAATACAGGCCCAAAGACATAGAAGAAGAGGCGCTAGTAAAGCTGGTAAAAGACCAGCTAGAGAGAGTAGTTGCCCTTGGAAAGCAAATTCCCCCTGACATCGTTGCAATACTAAGGACGATTGAAGACCCGGGACGGCTGGCAGATTTAATCGCTGCTCAAATAGAACTTTCAACCCAAGAGGCAATAGACCTTTTATCTACCGTTGACCCTGTGGAAAGGCTCAAAAAGGTAAGCCAGAAGCTAGAGCACGAGATAAAGGTCCTTGAGGTTCAGGAGCTCATAAGGACCAAAGCTAGAGAGTCTATGGAAAAAGAGCAGAGGGAGTACTTTTTAAGGCAACAGCTAAAGGCAATCAGAAGGGAGCTTGGCGAAGAAGAGGAAAAGAGCAAAGAGATTGAAGAGTATAGGGAAAAGATAAAAAAGGCTAGGATGCCTAAAGAGATTGAAGAGGCGGTTTTAAAGGAGCTCTCAAGGCTTGAGAAGATGCACCCTGAATCTGCAGAAGCCGGAGTATTAAGGACGTGGATTGAGTGGATGATAGAGCTCCCCTGGTCTAAAAGGACAAGGGATAAGCTTGACGTTAAGAGGGCAAAGGAGGTTCTTGACCAAGACCACTACGACCTTGAGAAGGTAAAAAACAGGATACTTGAATACTTAGCAGTTAAGGCCTTAATGAAAAAGAGAAAGAAAAAGGTAAAGGAGATAAAACAGCCTACAATCTGCTTTGTAGGCCCTCCGGGAGTAGGGAAAACCTCTCTTGCCCGCTCAATAGCAAGGGCTTTAGGCAGGAAGTTTGTAAGGATATCCCTTGGAGGAGTAAGGGACGAAGCAGAAATAAGGGGACACAGGAGAACATACGTAGGAGCTATGCCGGGAAAGATAATTCAGGCACTAAGGAAAGCAGGAACCAAGAACCCGGTCATCCTGCTAGACGAGATAGACAAGATGGCCTCAGACTTTAGGGGAGACCCTGCAGCGGCACTCCTTGAAGTTCTAGACCCGGAGCAGAACAAAGAGTTTGTTGACAACTACATAAACCACCCCTTTGACCTTTCGGAAGTCCTCTTCATAGCTACGGCAAACACGCCGCACACAATACCTGAGCCCCTTTACGACAGGCTTGAAGTTTTAAACATTCCAGGCTACACAGAATACGAAAAACTCCAGATAGCAAAGAGATACATAGTTCCGAAACAGATGAAAAACCACGCCTTAACAGAAAACGACATTGAATTTACAGACTCTGCACTCCTTCACATAATAAGGCACTACACAAGGGAAGCAGGGGTAAGGAACCTTGACAGGAAGATTGCGGCAGTCTGCAGGAAGGTAGCCCTCTGGATAAGTGAAGGAAAAGAGAAGAAGTACAAAATTACGAAGAAGACGGTAGAGAAGATATTGGGAGCTCCCAAGTTCATCCCTGAGCTTGAGCTTGGGGAAGACGAAGTAGGAGTTGCTACGGGCCTTGCTTGGACGCCTGTAGGAGGAGACGTCCTCTTTATAGAGGCCGTAGTAACGAAGGGAAGCGGAAGGCTGATACTTACGGGAAGGCTCGGAGAGGTTATGAAAGAGTCGGCACAGGCCGCATTAGGATTTATAAAGGCCAACAAAGATAAGTACGGCATAAAACACGACTTTGGGAAGATTGACATTCACGTCCACGTTCCCGCCGGAGCAATTCCAAAGGACGGCCCTTCTGCAGGAATAACTATTGCCACTGCAATGCTTTCAGCCTTAACAGGAAGGAAGGTCCATAAAGAGGTAGCAATGACAGGAGAGATAACTCTGGGAGGTAAAGTCCTTCCCGTTGGAGGACTGAAAGAGAAAATCTTAGCGGCCTTAAGGTACGGAGCAAAAACCGTAATACTACCTGAGAAGAACAAACAGGAGGTTATGGAAGAGCTCCCCAAAGAGGTCAAGGACAAAATAGAGCTCCTATTCGTAAACAGGGTAGAGCCCGTATTTGAAAAGGCCCTATATCCTCCCGAAAAGAGGAAAAAGAAGAGAGCTTAGGGGGAGGCCTCCCCCTTTAAACCTTCAACTTTAAAGAGAGCACCATTTAACGGAACGTTTTTCTTAAAAGAAGTAATCTCATAAAAGCTCTCTGTTCCGTCTGACTGAACGGTAAAAAGGCCTACCAGTTTATTTCCCCGTAGGTAAAAGGCTATCTCCTTAAAAAAGCGATTTCCCCTTAAAGACTTAAACTCCAGCCTTAAAACGCCCCCCTCCTTATCAGCCTTTACCAACTTAAACTCCTTAAAGAAAGAGTCTGGAAACTCAACAAGCTCAATTAAGGGAAAGAGCTCCCCCTCTCTAACCGGGTAAACCTGCCTATTTCCCTCAATAAAGCTCTCTATAAGCCTGCCGTTAGAAACTATAAAAGAGGAATCGCCCCAAGTGTACTGCCACCTAAACTTTAAAGGCCTTTTATAGTAGATAACTCCCTTGTAAAGGGTTATCTCGTCTCCCGCCACAGGGAGCTTGGTTCTTTGAGAAAACTTAACTTCAAGGGTTTTAACATTACTGAAAATTTCCCTTAACTTTAGCTCATAATCGGTAAAGTTAAAAGAGAAGGCACTTGAAGAAAAGAGAACAGAAAAGAACAAGGCGAGAAGAGTTCTCATTTAAACCCTCCAAAACTAAATTAAACTGTAAATTACAGGAGAGAGAACTTATGAGAGTCGTTGGTGGAAAGTATAAGGGAAGGAAACTAAAGTCAATGCCCAAAAGGAACGACACTAAACTACTGAGACCTACAACAGACAGAGTAAAAGAGTCGGTCTTCTCAATACTTAACAACTACCTTGAAGGGACGACCTTCCTTGACCTATTTGCAGGAACAGGTGCAGTTGGAATAGAAGCTTTAAGTAGAGGTGCCAAAAAGGTGGTCTTCGTAGAAAAAGACAGACGCTTTTGCAACCTCATAAGGGAAAACCTAAAAGTCCTCAAAGTTCCCCGAGAAAGATACCAAGTCTTGTGTGAAGACTTTGTAAGCGCGCTTAAAAAGCTCGGCAAAAGGAAAGAAAAATTTGACTTTATCTACGCAGACCCTCCTTACGAAAAGGGATATTACACTAAAGTAATCAACTTAGTAAAAAACCTTAACCTCCTTGACGAAGACGGCCTTTTAATACTTGAAGAGCCAAAGAAAAACCCATTTATACCTGAGCAGGAAAAGTGGCTCGTTGAAAAGCGCCACTACGGGACTACAACGGTAAGTTTTTTAAACTTTAACCCAAATGAAGGAGAAGAGTAATGTTCCTAATATCAAAGACGTTTAACTTCTCTACGGCCCACTCGGTCCACTCCCAAAAACTTAACCCTAAGTGGTCTAAAAACCCTTACCCAAAGTGTAGAAGACTTCCCGGCCACGGCCACAACTACGAGTTAACCGTTTTCTTAAAAGGGGAGCTTAACGAAACTCAGATGATAACAGACTTTGGCCACCTAAAGTGGCTAAAGGACTTTATTGACGACTTCTTTGACCACAAGCTCGTAATAGGAACTGACGACCCGGCCTTTAAACTCCTCTTTGAAAAGCTAGGGATTTTAAAGGAGGAGGCATTTGTCTTTCCCTTTAAGGTAAAGGTAGCTATAGTGGACAGTAATTACAGGATAAAGAGCTACGAAGCAGAGAAAGTGGACTTAAAGGAAATTGAAAGCTACCACCTCACAACTTTTACAAGTCCCTCCCTGTATGAAGACCCGACTTTAGACTTTTACCAAAGGCTAATAGACGGAATAGCCCTGTTTAAAGGCTCCCCTACTTCAGAAAACCTCTCAAAGTTCTTCTACCACTTTGTAAGTGAGAACATAAAGCCCTTAAAAGTAAAGTGCTACAAAGTAGAGATAAAAGAAACACCATCTTCAAGTGCAGTTTACTATGAAGAAGAAACTTAAAGAAGTTCCCACAGAACCGGGAGTTTACCTCTTTAAAGACAGTAGCGGCAAGGTAATATACGTAGGGAAGGCAAAGAGCTTAAGGGAGAGACTTAGCACTCACCTTAACTGTACAGACCCAAAGGACAAAAGCTACAGGATAGTAAAGGCTTCTTGCGACTTTGACTACATAGTGGTAAAAAACGAAAGGGAGGCCTTAGCCTTAGAGGCAGAGCTAATAAAAAAGCACCTTCCAAAGTTTAATGTCCTCCTTAAAGACGGTAAAAGCTACCCTTACTTGGTCATTACCAAGGAGGAGTTTCCAACGGTAAAGGTGGTAAGAAAGGGCAAGGAAGAGGTTAAGGGAGAGTATTTTGGTCCTTTTATTCCTCCAAAAAACGCCCACTACTTGAAAGAGCTCCTTCACAAAGTCTTTAAGTTGAGAAAGTGCAAAGAGCTCAAAAAGAGGGAAAAACCTTGCCTTGAATACTACATAGAAAGGTGCACGGCTCCTTGTGCAGGAAAGGTAAGCAAGGAGGACTACCAAAGGCAAGTTAAGGGAGCTCTCTCCTTCCTTAAGGGAAAAGTTAAGGAGCTTATAAGCTCCCTCTACGACGAGATAGAGAAGGCTTCTAGCGAGCTAAACTTTGAAAGGGCAGCCCTTTTAAGGGACCAGTTAATCGCCTTAAAGACAGTTTACGAGAGGAGCCCCCTACTTTCGGGAGAGCTAAAAGAGGCAGACCTCTTTTATTTAGAAGAAAAGGGAGGGCTATTTAAAGGCGTAAAGCTTACGGTAAGAAACGGTTTTATCTACGGTAAAGAAGAGTTTACTTTTGACCCAGTAGAGCCCTGGGAAGAAAAATTATTGAGGGAACTATTTTCTTTAAGGGAGAAGAAACTAAACTTAGACGTTGTTGGAACGATATGGATAAGGAACACTTACGAACTCTTAAAACCTCCCGAGAAAGTCCTTGCAAACTTTAACTTCTTAGGAAGAGAGCTAAAAGTTGAGCCTATAAAAGAAGAGCTCCTCCCCTTACTTAAAAAGAACAGAGGAAACTACTCCTACGCCCTAAACCTGGAAAAGCTAGAAAGGGAATACGAAGAAGTCTTTTACGAGCCCCTTCCCCAAAGGATAGAGTGTTTTGACATATCAACCCTCCAAGGGCAAGCCACCGTTGCCTCCTGCGTGGTCTGGGAAAAGGGAGAGCTCTTAAAGGGAGATTACAGGCGATACAAAGTTAAAACGGTTAAAGGAGTAAACGACTACGCCTCAATGGAAGAAGTTTTAAAAAGGAGGTTTAAGAGGATAAAGGAAGGGAAAGTAAAAAGGCCAGACCTGGTGGTTGTTGACGGAGGAGTAGGTCAGCTTAACGTAGCCTTAAAAGTAAAAGAAGAGCTTGGACTAGACCTTAGAGTATTTGCACTTGCTAAAAAGGAGGAAACCCTCTTTACAGACGACGGGGAGGTAATAAGGCTAAAGGAGTTCCCTTACCTTTTCAGGCTCTTTACCACCTTAAGAGACGAAGCCCACAGGTTTGCCCTTTCCTATAATAGGAAGTTGAGGCTAAAAGAGATGGTAAAGAGCCCGTTAGACGGGATAAAGGGACTCGGGAAGAAAAGGAGAGAGATTCTAGAAAGGCTCTACCCGGACTTAAAAGAAATTGCCAACCTTCAGGTAGAAGAGCTAAAGAAAGTAGGAATACCGGAAAAGGTTGCAGAAGAAGTTATAAGTAAAGTGAGGGAGCTCTTTAGCTAAGGGGGAGAAAAATGGGAATTTGGGACTGGAAAGACGAGGGAGTAAAGAAGGCAATTCTCAATGTGCTTAAAGGAAACCTCTGCTTAAACAGGGAAGACAAACTCCTAATAATAAGCGACGAAGATAAAGAGAAAATAGGGGAGCTCTTTTTCTCTTACGCAACCTCAATAACCCCTAAAGTAGTTCACGCAACCTACCCAAAAACGGGAAGGCACGGAGTTGAGCCTCCAGAGAAGGTCTGGAAAGCAGCCTTTGGAGAGGACTTTATAAGAGAGATTAAAGAGAAAGGCCTTATGGATAAGATGTTAAGGAAGGAAGTAAACCAACAGGACGAGCTTGAGATAAAGGAGCTCCTACTTGAAGAGACATCACCTCAAGAACTTCCTACAGTAATAGTTGCAGTAAACACCTACTCTGTAAGCCACACCCTATTTAGAAAGCTCTCAAACTTCTTATCAATAAGGTTTGCCAGTATGCCCCTTTTTGAACCCTTTATGTTCTACACCTCCCTTCAAGCAAATTACGGCAAAGTGGCAACACTTTCCAAAAAACTTGCGGCGCTTTTAACTGAAGCAGTAGAGGCAAAACTAAGTTGCCCCTTAGGAACTAAAATAACCTTCAACCTTGAAGGAAGAGAAGGCTTAGCAGACACCGGGAAAATCTGCTCTCCCGGAGACTTTGGGAACCTACCGGCAGGGGAAGCCTTTATAGCGCCGGTAGAGGGTAAAGCCGAAGGCGTCTTTATAACAAAGTACTCACCAGAAAGGGAACTAAAAGAGCCCGTTAAACTTTGCGTAGAAAAGGGAAAAGTGGTTAAAGTTGAAGGAGAAGAGCCCTTTAAAGAATACTTAACAGAGATAATAAAAAGAGAAGAAAACGCCGGGAACATAGCAGAGCTCGGAATTGGAACAAACGACAAAGCAAAAGTTAGAACAAACATCCTTGAAGCAGAGAAGATTTTAGGAACTTGCCACGTTGCCCTTGGGGACAACAGCTCGTTTGGAGGAAAAGTTAAGGCAAACTTTCACTTAGACCTACTAATTGAAGAGCCTACCCTCACCTTAACCCTTCCTAACGGAGAAGAAATCAGCGTTTTAAGGAATGGAAAAATATTGATATAAGCTATAATTTAACATAGATTTAAATTTGAGGAGGGAGAGATGGAGCAGGTAGTTTTAATAGGCGGAGAAGCAGGAGAAGGAATAAAAGAATCGGCCAACCTTTTCTCAAAAGTCTTAGTTAACTTAGGGTTTAGCGTATTTACCTACCACGACTACCCTTCACTAATCAGGGGAGGGCACAACTTCTCACTTGTAAGGTTCTCCAGCGAAACAGTATTGGCTCCAAGAAAGAAGTTTGACACTGGAGTTGTCCTAGACGAAAGGAGCTTAAAGAGACACGAAAGTGAAGCAAAGGAGAATGCCAAGTGGATAGTTGACAGCTCCCTAAAAAAAGAAGGGATAAAAGTTCCCTTTAAGAAAATGGCAAAGGGAGTTAAAAGGAGCTCTGCAATACTTGGCGCCCTCTTAAAGGCCTACGGAATACCAGAAGAGGAAGGCTTAGAAGTACTGAAAAGCCTTAAAGACTACGAAGAGAACAAAGAGATATTTTTAAAAGCCTACGAAGCTTCAGAGAAAGTTTACGAGCTAATTGAAGTAGAAGGCAGAAAAGGGGACTACATAAGCGGAAACGAGGGAATAGCCCTTGGGGCCGTTGACGGAGGCCTTAAAGCGTACATAGCCTACCCTATGACCCCTGCCTCCCCAGTCCTTCACTTCTTAGCTGCCAACAAAGAGAGCTTGGGAATAAAAGTAGTTCAGCCGGAAAACGAAATAGGCGTCGTAAACATGGTGCTCGGAGCTGCCTTCGCAGGGGGAAGGGTAATGACGGGGACTTCAGGAGGAGGATTCGCCCTTATGGCAGAAACGATAAGCCTTTCAGGGATGAGTGAAACTCCCCTTGTGGTTTACCTTGCTCAAAGGGGAGCTCCCTCCACAGGAGTGCCCACCTACACTGAGCAGTCAGACCTCCTATTTGCCTTAAACGCAGGACACGGAGACTTCCCGAGAATAGTCATAGCTCCCTCAACGGCAAAGGAAAGCTACCTCTTTACAAGAGAGGCCTTAAACCTTGCCTGGAAGTACCAGACTCCCGTTATAGTTATCTCAAGTAAGAGCGTAGCAGAAAGCTTCTTTACAGAAAACATAGAAAGGGAGAGAGTAGTTGAAGAACCTATACTATGGAATGGAAAGGGAGAGTACAGAAGGTATGAAATAACAGAAAACGGTATATCTCCCTTAGCCTTCCCGGGAACAAAAGGAGCAGTTGTAAAGGCAAACAGCTACGAGCACGACCCCTTCGGGATAACAACAGAAGAGCCAGATACGATAAAACTAATGAAGGAAAAGAGGGAAAGGAAAAGGAGAGAGATAAGGAAAGAAGTTGAGTCTAGAAAAGACGCAGTTTCCCTCGGAGGAGACACTAACTCAGATAAGGTCATTATAACCTGGGGCGAAAACTGGGGAGTATGCTGCGAGGTAGGAGAAGAGCTGGGATTTAAAGTAGTTAAACCAAACTTCCTAGAACCCTTCCCAGCAAAGAGGGTAAAAGAGGAGCTGGAGGGTGCAAAAGAGGTAATAGTAGTTGAGCTTTCAATATCCGGTCAATTTGAAAAGCTCTTAAAGTTAAACGGAATAAAAGCTAACAGGTCTTACAGGAAGTACGACGCTAGACCAATCTTTGTAGAAGAGCTTACAGAGTTTTTAAGTTAAGGGAGGGAGAGATGGAGCTTAAAACTTACGCAGAAAATACTTGGTGCCCGGGATGTGGAAACTTTGGAATATTAAGAGCTTTTGAGGAAGCAGTAAAGGAACTTTCACAGGAAATACCGCTGGAAAACTTCGTTATATCCTCAGGTATAGGATGCCACGGCAAAATAGCAGACTACCTTAACCTAAATAGCTTTTACTCAATTCACGGAAGGGCATTAAGCAACCTTCAAGGAATGAGGCTGATAAACGACAAGCTGGTGTGCGTAGGATTTGTAGGAGATGGAGACATATACGCAGAGGGAATCTCCCACCTAATATTTGCGGCAAAGAGGAACTCTAACATTACAGCAATAGTTCACGACAACAGAGCCTACAGCTTAACAACGGGACAGTTTACCCCTACATCCCCTTCCCACTTTAAAGGGAAGTCAACTCCAAAGGGAGCTCCAGAGCCTCCCCTTAACCCAATAGCCCTTATGTTATCAAGTGGAGCTACATTCGTTGCAAGGGGATTTGCCGGAGACATTCCCCACCTAAAGTGGATAATAAAAGAGGCCATAAAACACAAAGGTTTCTCCTTCATAGATGTCCTTCAACCTTGCATAACTTTCTACAATACTTTTCCATTTTACAGGAAACACTGCTACAAGCTTGAAGAGGCAGGCCACAAGACAGACGACTTTAAACTGGCAATGGAAAAGGCCTTAGAGTGGGACTACAATGAAGAGGGAGAAGAGGTAAAAATACCCATAGGGATATTCTACAAGGTAGAAAGACCGACCTTTGAAGAGCTGGTCTAAAGACTGTTTAGGAAGTCTTTAACGGTAATTATCTCAAAGTGGAGTTTTTTAAGCTTGCTACACTGGGAGACGAAGGATAAAGAGAGCTCCTTACACCTTTCAAGGTTAACGCTAGGAGCAAAACTTGCTAAGAAGACCCTACTTTCCTTAAAAACGCTCCTTAGAAACCTCCCTAGCCTGTCAAGGTAAATTACCTTCTCCCTGACCTTCCTTCCCCTCTCCCCTCCCCTAAGGCCAAGCTCCAAGAAAAACTCAACATTTCCTTTACACTCATAACCTTCAAAGTACTCCCTCCCCCAGAAAACAACGTCAAGGTTCTTCCCCTCTAAAGTAAGGCCGCCACACCTTAACTTTACCCTCTTCCTGTTTACAAGGGGCTGACAGTGCATAGAGGTAAGCTCAACCTTTGACTTTTCCATAGGGCCCAAGTGGTAAACGAGCTCCTCAAAGAGCCTCCCCTTCCTAAGGGCAATTAGGTCATCTTGAGGTATAGGTTTACCGGAGGAATTTTCCGAGTGCCTTAAAAAGAACTTTTCAATTAAAGACCAGAGTATAGACTTTTCAACCTCGGAAACGGGAAGAGAAGAGAGAAACTCCTCCCTCCTTTTACTTTTAAAGGAGTAAAACTGGGAAAGGTGGTCAACCTCTTGAAAGAAGGAAGCTATAGACAAGATTACTGGGAGCCTCTCTTTCTTTCTCAAACAGACCAAGAAGTGGACAAGCTCCTTTACAGGTTCCCCTAAAAACCTTTCAACTTCAACATAACAGCTAAAAAGCGCCATAGTGAAGCTATTTTAACAAGTTAAGGAGAACGCTCACAGTAGAGGGACACTATCCTCTCCACAATTTTTGTCGTTGAGATGTTAAACTTAAAAGGTATTCTCTCAACCTTTAAGGCAAACTCTTTGCCTACAATCTTTTCAAGTGGCCAGTCTGCACCTTTTACAAGAACGTCAGGCCTAACTACCTTAATAACATCTAAGGGGGTCTCTTGGTCAAAGATAAAGACTAAGTCAACTACCCTTAAAGAGGAAAGGAGCTTTGCCCTCATCTCCTCGCTAACTATGGGCCTCTTCTCTCCTTTTATCTTTTTAATAGAAGAGTCGCTGTTCATACCTACAATGAGGAAGTCTCCAAAAGACTTTGCCCTTTCAAGGTAGTCTGCGTGGCCGGCGTGGAGAATGTCAAAACAGCCGTTCGTAAACACTATCTTAAGTCCCTTTTCCCTTAGAGTTTTAACTTTAGCTTCAAGTTCCTTTAAGTCCTTAAGTACTTTCAAGACTCCTCCTGATACACATTATTAAGAAAACTAAAACAGCCTAACTTCCAAACTAAGAAACCTTTCACCTTAATAAAGAGGAATTTACCAACTTTTCTATTAACATCCACTCAATTACAGATTGAGGTTTTCCGTAATACTTCAAAAAGTTCCTCGCCTTACTTATAACTTCTCCCCAATTTGTTATCTGGCCGTTTTGAACCAGCAGGTTTTCAAAAGCGTCAATAAAGAGAAGGGCGTCTTCCCTTGTTATCCCCGAAAAGAGGGAAGAAATCTGGGTTATCCTGTAAATTCTCCTTTTGTCTTTAAGGAGGTTAACAAACTCTGAAAGGAGCTCCACTATCCCCCTTTCAATTAGCTTAAGCGCAAGTCCGGGACTTCCCCTTGCTACTTTTATTACCTTCTTGTCGTAGTTCACCTTTAGCTTTTCCAAAACAAATTCAACATTTGCGTCGCTTAGCCTTCCAAACCTAAAGGTTCTACACCTTGACCTTATAGTGGGGAGCAAGGAAGCCTCATTTGAGGAGATTAAAACTATGTAAGCGTAGTTAGGGGGCTCTTCTAAAGTTTTAAGTAAGGCGTTTACAGCTTCCCTTCTCATCTCTTCTGCATTGTCTATTAAAACACCTTTTCCCTCTCCCTCTTTAGGTTGAGTGTAGAGCCACTCTTTTAATTCCCTAACTTCTTCTATGGTTAAGGGATTACTCTCCCCCACCTTTTTTAAGTTAAGGGGGTTTTTGATTAAGTAGTTAAGGAGCTCGGTAGCAACTAACCTCTTCCCTACTCCAAACGGACCTGTAAACAGGGAAGTTTGAGGAAATAGGCCTTTGTCAACTAAGCTCTTTATAGAGCTTAACTGTTTAGAGTGGCCAACCACAGAGTTAAATAGCACCTCTTTCCTCCAGTTTCCTAATTACTTCCTTGAAGATTTCTCCTATCCCTCTCCTTCCGTCTAAAACTACTACCCTTTCAGGCTCGCTCTTTGCAATCTCAATAAAACCCCTCCTTACCCTTTCGTGGAACTCTAGCTCTTCGCTCTCAATCCTGTCCCTTTCTCTGCTCCTTATCCTCTTTAGTGCCTCTTTTACGGGAAGGTCTATTAAAAAGGTAATGTCAGGCCTTAGCCCCCCAGTTGCTCTAATGTCTATCTCTCTTATAAACTTTGGGTCAATTCCCCTTCCGTAGCCTTGATAGGCAACAGTTGAATCTGAGAACCTGTCGCAAATTACGACTATCCCCTCTTTAAGAGCCGACATTATAAGGTTTTCAACGTGAAATCCCCTTGCTGCTATGTAAAGGAGAAGTTCAGAAAAGGGAGGGAAGAACTCTTCCCTTTCTCTCAGTATAAACTCTCTTAGCTCTTCTGCAGAGGGAGTGCCCCCTGGCTCTCTGGTCAAAATTACCCTTTTTCCCCTGTTTAAGAGCTCCTCGTAAAGGAGCTTTGCCTGAGTGCTCTTTCCACAGCCCTCTATCCCTTCAAAGGTTATAAACATAACCTACTCCAGAAGTTGAGATTTAGTTAACTTACTCTTCCTCTTCTTACTTCTTTTAAAGAAAAGAGAGAGGATTTTTTCAGACTCCTTAACTGCAAGTGAGCCCATTACTGAAGAAGTTAAAACGTATAGCGCCGTAAAGGGAACCAACTTCGGCTGGGTTGCAGAGACTAAAATTGAGAACTCTCCCCTCGGAGTCAGCATAAGCCCTGCAGAAAGTCCCCTCTTTAGAGAAAGGCCGTAGAGTTTGGCAGAGAGAACCCCGGTTATCAGCTTCGTGATAAGAGAGAGTGTAAGCAAGACTACAAGGGGAAAGAGGATTTCCTTACCCGTTTTAGAAAGCTCTATGCTTAAGCCAAAGGAAAGGAAAAACAGAGCTCCAAAGAGGTCTCTAAAAGGAACCACTATACTCTCAACTCTCTCTTTGTGGGAGGTTTCAGCAAACAGAGTTCCTGCCACAAAAGCACCTATTGCCTCTGAAAGGCCAAAGCCAAAAGCCGCTTCAACTACTAAAAAGAGAACTGAACCTACAAAGAGAACGAGGAATTCTACCGCTGTCCCGTATTTACTTAAAAGGAAGTCTATTACCCTGTTAAAGTTCTTCACGAAAACTACGGCAAAAAAGAGGAAAAGTGCGATTTTAACAAGGACTTTTAGCAACTCAACAGAGCTTAAGGAGCTCCCCGATATGTTCTCTAAAACCGCAAGGAGGGTAGCCGCTGCAATGTCTTCAAAGACGAGTATTGATAAAACCGCTTCAACTTCCGGGTTTGCAAGCCTCTTTAAGTCTATTAAAAGTTTTGAGACTATAGCCGAGGAGCTCGGATAGAGAATCACCGCAACGGTAAACGAGAGCAGGTTGTTAAAGCCTAAGAGTTTTGCAAATAGAAAGGAAGGAAAAAGGTTTAAAGCTAAGTCAACAAGGCCCACTCCTAATATGTTTTTAAGGTTTTTCTCCATTTCTGCCAGTGAAAACTCAAGGCCTATAAAAAATAACAGGAAGATTACTCCAAGGCTTTCAAAAACGCGAGCCTCTCCAGAGTGAACAAAAAGGGACAAAACTATCCCTGAAACTATGTAAATAGGTATTACCGGAACTTTAAGTCTCTTTGAGAGTAGGTAAGAGATAAGGAGAACCGTTAAGAAAAGGGTTAGGGTTTTGGTAAAGTCCATTATCCCTCTTCAACGGCCTTTAAAAACTTCTTAACGCTCTCAAGGTTTCCAACAACAACTAAAGTGTCTCCTTCCTCAATTTTAAACAGGGGAGAAGGAGAGACTATTACATTCTCGTCCCTTATTACTGCAACCACTATTACTCCCCACTTTTTCCTTATCTCAAGGTCTTTTATTGTTTTATTTACCAAGAATGAGTTTTTAGGAACCTTCACCCACTCAAATACTAAGTGTTTCATTAAAAAGCCTATTTTCTCCTCGTCAGAGGTAGGCTGGAAGAGAGCTCCCACCAAAATAGTCCCCAGAGTTCTTGCCTCTTCGTCTGTAAGCTCTATAACCGCCGTAGGCTCTTCTTCCTCCTCTTCAAAGTAGTATATCTCCCGCTTTCCCGTGTAGTGAATTACAACTACCAGAAGGTCTCCCTTTTCAGTCTTTATCGTATATTTCTTCCCGATGCCCGGGAGCTCCCCCTCTTTAACGAACATAATTAGCCTCCTTTAACTACTTTTTCCGGAATTACAACTTTAAATACTCCCCTCAGCTGGCCTGCCTTGTAGCCAAGGGCTTTGTCTTTCGGGTACTTTTCTCTTAAGACCCTTAAAACCTCCGGGTTCATTCTGGTAGGCTCTCCGTGGCAGTTAAGACAGAAAGGAGCAACGATTATGGGCTTATAGTAAACAAAGTAATTCCCCTCTTTCCTTATAACGTATTTTGGAAGCTTGCCTTCTTTTAACTTCTCCTTTAGCTCCTCTATTACCTTTAAGTCCTCCCCCGTTGCCCTGTCTTTAGGATTCCTATACTTGTCTGAAAGCCTGCTAACCTTAACTACTACCAGCTCCTTGTTGACTTTAGCCGTTAACTCTTGAGCTTTCCCTGCGCAAAAGTCAACTGCCTTAGCAAATCCCCCCTCTTTTAAAGCCATTCCTAAGTTCGTCTTAAGTTGGCTCATTAGCCTCTTAACTGCCATTTCCCCTAAGGAAACTACCTTTTCCTTTTCTCTTGCATTAAAACCGTTTTTGTTGTGAACGCACCCTCCCAAAAGTAAAAGGGCAACTGCAAAAGCTCCCAACCTTTTCACCTTAAACCTCCCTTGCAATTGTTAAGGTTCCGCATCCTCCCAGCTTATCTCTCCTAAACCTATTTGAAAAGGTCGTTCTTACTCCCTTACTCCTTAAAAATAGAAAGGCCTCTTCATACTCTTTTTCGCTTACCCCTTTAAAAGGTAGGCCTTTTACCTCGTTGTAGGCCATGAGCATAACCGTAAACCTAAACTCCCTTGCCAAGTCTGCAAGTTTAGAGAGCTCCTCTCTTGAATCGTTTACACCCTTAATTAAGAGGTATCCAAACTGAAACTTCTTTCTCCTTGAAGAAGAAACCCCTTTTAAGTATTCCTTTAGTTCACTCAAAACAGGCTCAAGGGGAACCTCTACGCCAAATATTTTCTTCCTTACCTCTTCACTTACCCCGTGAACCGAGAGAGTTAATCCGTTGTGGGGAGCTCTTATTAACTCCTTAAAACCTTCTAAAGAAAAACCGGTAGTGCTGATAGTTATCTTTAGTCCCTTTTCCTTAAAGAAACTAATTGCCTTTAATACCTCTTTATAGTTTACAGAGGGCTCACCTATACCTGCTATTGCAATTCCTTTAACGGGAAGCTTATCTTTTAGTAGCTCGTACTGAGAGGTTATCTCGTTCCACCTTAAGTTCCTCTTTAAACCTAAAAGCCCAGATGCACAGAACCTGCACTTTACAGGGCATCCAACTTGGGATGAGACGCAAAGCCTCTCTCCCTTGTAAAAGACTGCTTCAACCCTAAAAAGGTCTTCAGTTTCAAAGATAAAAAGCCTATTGAGGGAGCTCCTCATCTCTTTGATTACTCTCATCTCCTATAACCCCTGCTTTTGTATAACAACTAAACCTATCATCTTTTTTCTCTTTAAGCTTTTCAATGTACTCCCTCCATACCTCCTCTTCCACAAAATTACTTACATGAAACTCTTCCTTCTTACCCTCTTCAAACTCAATCACCACTTTTTCCAAAAGCACGTTAACATCTGCAACTTTACCTTTACCAAGTGGAGTCTCAACCTCTTCTCCTACCTCCGGAAGGAACTGCCTTATGTAGTAGTTTGCCTCTTCAAACTTTAAACAGCACATAAGCCTTCCACAGGTCCCGGAGAGCTTTGCAGGGTTTGGAGGAAGACCTTGAAGCCTCGCCAAGTTTAAAGAGACTGAGTGGAAACAGCTTAAAAACTCTTTGCAACAGCATACCTTACCGCACATACCTACGGCACCTATCATCTTAACTTCGTCCCTAACCCCTATCTGGCGGAGCTCTATCCTCCTTTTAAAGTGGGAAGCCAAGTCTCTAACGAGTTTCCTAAAGTCAACCCTGTTTTTCGCCGTAAAGTAGAAGACTATCCTTTCCCTGTTTAAGGTCGTGTAGGCCTTAACGAGCTTCATTTCAAGCCCGTGATGTTTTACCTTCTCCTTACATACTTGTAGTGCTTCCTGGGCAAAGAAGAGGTTTGTTAAAAAGGCGTTCTCGTCCTCTTGCGTTCCTTCCCTTACTACTTGGTATAGGTCTTTTTCGCTAATTCCAAACTTTTCAAGTTCTTTAACCTCATAACTCTTTAAACACTCTACAAGCTCAAATCCTCTCTCTGTCTTTACAACAACTTTTCCCCTTTGGGGAATCTCCTTAAAGCTTCTAGCAAGCCCTATCTTCTCAGTGTCGGGATACTTAAACTTAACTATGGTCATCACTCCTCCTTCTTTATTAAAAGATAAAGGATAATTAATAAAAGACTTTTGAAATAATCTTGCAATCTCCGAACCTCTCGGATATAATTTAAACTGAAAAATACTAAAGGAGGGAAGTATGAAGGGGAAGCTCAGTAAGCTTCGCACTGGGCTCCTGGCGGTTACCTTCGCTGCAGCCGCAGTAGTAGGTCTTAATACTACCAACGCCAGTGCAGCCCTAAGGAACATCTCTAAAGAATCTCAAGCGTGCCTTGGCTGCCACAAGGGAATGAACCCTGCCCTTGTTCAGCAGTGGGGGGTCAGCAAGCACGCTGACGCTGGAGTTGGCTGTTATGAGTGTCACCGAGCAAACAAGGGCGACAAGGATGCCTTCCAGCACTTCGGGTTTACAATCTCCACAATCGTGTCTCCCTTAGACTGTGGTAAGTGCCACCCTAAAGAGGCTAAAGAAGTTACCCAATCTTACCACGCCGACGCTGCTCACTTTGTAGGTTCCCTTGACAACGTTCTCGGTAGGATTGTTGAAGGTGAAGCCCTCTTTAACCTCGGTTGTGCTCAGTGCCACGGTAGGACAATCCCAGTTAAAAACGGTATGCCGGTTCTTGGCCCGTGGCCTAACGAAGGTGTAGGTAGAATAAACCCAGACGGCTCTAAAGGTAATTGTGCCGCTTGCCACTACAGACACTCCTTCAGCTTAAAGCAAGTTCGCGAACCTGACACTTGCGGTAAGTGCCACCAAGGTCCTGACCATCCACAAATTGAAATCTGGGAGCTCTCTAAGCACGGTATTGCCTACAAGGCTCACCTTTCTGAAATTGAGCCAACTCTTGACAGGGCTAAGTGGGTCCTTGGCGAAGACTACTACCAAGCTCCAAACTGCGTAACCTGCCACATGGGAGCTTCTGTAACTGGAGCTAAGGCTACCCACGACGTTGGTGCAAGGCTTTCTTGGACTTTAAGGCCTCCAATTTCAAAGCACAAGCCTAACTGGCAGGCTAAGCGTGCTGAAATGAAGAAAGTGTGTGCTGCTTGCCACCAGAGGGCTTGGATTGAAGGGTTCTACTATCAGTTTGACAGCTTAGTAAACCTTTACAACGAGAAGTTTGCTAAGCCTGCTGCTGCAATTATGAAGTTCCTAAGAAGCAGGAAGCTAATAGACCCAACTCCGTTTAACGAGAAAATTGAGTGGGATTACTTCCTACTCTGGCACCACGAAGGTCGTAGAGCAAGGCACGGTGCTGCTATGATGGCTCCCGACTGGACACACTGGCACGGTCTCTTTATAGTTGCAAATGACTTCTACTTCAAGATTATCCCAGAAGCTGACGCAATCGTAGCCAAGAAAGGGACAAGAGCAGACAAGGAAGCTTGGGCTAAGTTTAAGAAAGAGCTCTTTAGCAGACCTGAACACAAGTGGTTCTTGGGTATGCCAAAGAGCGAACTTAGGAAAATCGCCGAGTTCTACGTTAAACGCTACGGTGAAACTGCCCAGTAATTACACTCCTTTAAGGGAGGGGATGTCCCCTCCCTTTTCAATTTCCAAAAAAAGGAGGAAACCTTGAAAAGAAATCTCTATTTACTTCTTTCTTTTTTAATTTTAGCTTCTCCTATACCCTCTTTTTCCAAGAGCAATTCATTTGAAAAAGAGATAGAAAAGAAGATAGAGTGTCCCTCTTCTTTTTTAGCAAACCCTCCCGTTTACTTTTACTGTATTTACAGAGACTATCACAATCACCACTACGATGACGGTATAAAGAAAGCAGAAGCAGCTTTAAAAGAGGTATGGCCTCTTTATGAAAAAAACCCAAAAGGATTGATTCCAAACAGCGTAAATAAAAAGGCAAAATTAAAAGACCCCCACCTTTACAAAGTAGTATCAGACCTTCACATGTTGCTTGGGATGCTCTTGTACCAAAAGTCTATGAACCTTAAAGACAACTCAAGCCATAAAATCTACGTTAAGTTTTACGACAAACTTCAAAAAAAAGGGTTTGATTTTGTAAAAACAAACGAACTTATGATGCTTTATACTATGAAAAAGCTCTTTCCCAGTAATTTTGACTCAAAAAAGAGGGAAAGGTACAAAGAGCTTTTAAAAGAAGCAGGGATAACCGAAAAAGACCTAGACTCGTTTAACGAAAAAGTGGAAAAAGCTTCTGAAAAACTGGACCAGCAGAGGCTTTCTCTTTTGAAGAAAGCCGTAAACGAGTTTAAAGAAGCTATAAAGACCGACCCCAACAATGCCTTAGCTTACTATCAACTCGGAAACCTGTTAAGCGGAGCTCTCTCTGAAAGCACCCCTCAAGATTCCCAATCTGCAGAATATTACTACTATAAAGCAGCTCTTCTACTAAAGAAAGAGGGAGACCTCAAAGGCTACAAAGAGGTGCTTAGGAAGCTGGAAATTATGAACCCTAATTCCAAATATCTAAAGCTTTTAAGAGGGAAAAGCAATGTTTAAGAGGCTTTTCTCTCTTCTCCTTTTAGCTCTCTCCTTTTCCTGCGCTAGTAAGCAGGAAAACTTAAAGGTTAATTACCCACCTGTGCCCCAGACGGAACTTGACAGGAAGATAGGAAACCTTCCTTCTCAGGAGCTCCCAATAACCTCTCCCGTCAATCCTAAAACTTTAGATTTGTGTACTCGCTACCTCCTATTTACAGACCAATATATTACTGCTTCTGACTACCCTGATGCAAAGGATAACCTTAAAAAAGCTTCAAAGTACTGCTCTCCTTCTGACCCAAGGTTTAACTACCTAAAGGCAGTTCTCCTTGACATTGAAGAAAAGAGAAAGGAAGCTTTCAATTACTACTATAAAGCCGCCAAAGGGTATTTAAAGGAGAACAACTACGAAGGAGCGTTTAAGAGTTATTCTGGCATGGTATCCATTGAGCCTAATAGTCCCAAGGTCAAGGAACTTCAGAAATACTTTAGGGATCAAGATTATTAGACTTATATTTAAGTCTTGAAATCCCCTCATCCTTGGTTTAAAATGAAACTGTTAAATAAGGAAATTTGAATATTAATGTTAGGAGGTAGCGGTGTCTGAGAAAAAGGCCTTCATAGTAGGGGGAATTGTAGGTATAGTCATTGCGAGTGTGGGAGCTCTAATCTCCGCCCAGATGATTGAGAACACTGCAGAGCCAGAGTTCTGCGGTTCGTGCCACGAGATGAAGCCTATGTTTGAAGCGTGGGAGAAGGGGCCTCACGGCCCAATGGGGAACAAAAGGGGAGCTATAAGAGCTGGATGTGCTGACTGCCACTTGCCCCACACCAGTGTACTTTCATATTTAATAAATAAGGCGAAATTCGGAACTAACGATGCAATTGCCCATTACTTTAAGGGCGGTTATGCAGACGACCTTGAGCATTGGATTGAGAAAAGAAAAGAGAGAGAACACTACGTTTTCGTTTCAAACTGTGAGCGCTGCCACACCAACCTTCCAGATAACATCATGCACGAGAAGCTCAAAAGCGGAGAGATTAAGGGAGACTGTTTAACCTGCCACTGGTACGTAGGACACGGATTTGACTTTGAAGAGAAGTTAAAAGAGTTCTTCGGGAAAAAGGAAAAAGAGGAGTAAACGACATAATTTAATGGGGAGGTGCAAAGTGAAAGTAAAAACACTCTCACTACTAACAGGGGCTTTCCTCCTTGGCGGTGGCGTAGCTATGGCTGACCAACACCCTTTACCTCCAAGTGCCATAGCTAAACTGCCCCCTCAACAACAACAGTGTAGGGTATGCCACGAGAAAGTTACCCCAAAAGTTTACAAAGAGTGGGCCCACTCAAAACACGCAATAGCTAACGTTAGGTGCTTTCAGTGTCACGGCACTTTCAGCGACTTCCACAAGACGCCGCCTATAGAAAAGTGTATGGCGTGCCACTACCAACAAGTTGAGACTATGGAGAAAAAAGCTCCCAACTTTAAGTGCTGGACCTGTCATACTCCACACATCTTTGAGTTTCACGGAAACGGCGTTAAAAACATAAAAACTGCAAAAGACTTTAACCCAGCTCAGTATTAATCACTTAAAAGGAGGGTACGATGGGAATTGGAAGGAGAGACTTCCTTAAAAA
>JALSNF010000050.1 GCA_026987115.1 Desulfurobacteriaceae bacterium | reverse complement strand
TAAGGGAAAACTACCCGAAGAGGATAAAGGAACAGGAGCTTAAAGTAGAAGCTTCACTGGCAGAGCTAAAGGCGGCAGAAGAAAAACTTAAAGCAGAAGAGGCAAACTACAACTTAAAGAAGTGGCAGTTTGAAAGGCAAAGGGAGCTCCTCAAAGAAGGTTTTACCACGAAAGAGAAGTTTAAAACTGCAAAGAGGGAGCTTGCCTTTGCCGAGAGCTCCTTAAAAAGCGCCAAAGAAAACTACAAAAAAGCCTTATACAACCTTAAATCGGCAAAGCAAGAGCTGGAAAGGCTCAAGGTAGAATTTAGAGAAAACCTTAAAAAGGCAGAAGCAGACCTTAAAAGCGCTCAAGTTCGCTACTCTTACTCATACATATACGCTCCAATGAGCGGGATAATATCCTTCGTATCCACCCAAGAAGGAGAAACAGTAGTTGCCGGACTAAATGCTCCCCAGTTTGTAACGATTCTTGACCCGAAAAAACTTGAAAACTGGATATACGTTGACGAAACGGAAATAGGGAAAATAAAAAAGGGCATGGAGGTCCTCTTTAAAGTGGACACCTACAGAGACAAAACTTTTAAAGCAAAGGTAGTGGAAATCTACCCAAAGCCAAAGATATTAAACAACGTAGTTTACTACATAGTGGTTGCAAGAGGCTTTAAAGATGTAAACCTCTTAAGGCCGGAGATGACCACCCACAACCAAATAATAGCAGGGATAAAGAGAAACGTCCTTGTAGTTCCCAACCAAGCAGTTAAGTGGAAAAACGGTAAGTACATAGTTTACAAGGTATTAGGCAAGAAAGTAGTTGAAGTTCCCGTTGAGGTGGGCTGGAGCGACGATAAGTTTACGGAGATAGTAAAAGGACTAAAAGAAGGAGACAAAGTAGCGCTCTCTCTAAAAAGAGGAAGTTGACAAGAAAAGAAAATTAACTTAAACTGTAAATAAGAACCTTTCTCAATAAGGAGGAGAAAAATGAAGAAATACGTATGTATTCCTTGTGGATACGTTTACGACCCGGAAGTTGGAGACCCAGACAACGGAATACCTCCGGGAACTCCCTTTGAAGAGCTACCTGAAGACTGGACTTGCCCCTGGTGTGGAGCAGGAAAGGAAGACTTTGAACCCGTGGAGGAGTAATGGCAGCAAAGAAGATAAAAGATTCAATTTATTGGGTAGGAGCTGTTGACTGGGACAGAGTCCTCTTTGACGAGCTTGTTAGCCTCCCTGAAGGAACCAGTTATAACGCTTACATAGTATTTGGTTCAGAGAAAACCGCCTTAATAGACACGGTAGAGCCTTTTAAAAAAGAAGAGCTCTTTAGAAACTTAAAAGAACTAAAGGTAGAAAAGATTGACTACATAGTCTCAAACCACGCAGAGCAGGATCACTCTGGAGCAATTCCTGAAGTCCTCAAAGCTTTCCCAGAGGCAAAGGTAATAACAAACAAAAAGTGTAAGGAGATGCTTAAAGACCTTTTAGACCTGAAAGAGGAAGTATTTGAGGTTATTGAAGAAGGACAGGAGCTCTCTTTAGGAGACAAGACCTTACAGTTCTTTATGGCACCTTGGGTCCACTGGCCAGAGACTATGTTCACTTGGATCAAAGAAGACAAGGTTCTCTTTACATGCGACTTTCTAGGCTCCCACATTGCAACAAGCGAGCTCTTTGACACTACCGACGAAAACAGGGCAAAGGTTTACCTTGAAACAAAGAGGTATTACGCAGAGATAATGATGCCCTTTAGGAACTTCATAAAGAAACACCTACAGCTAATAGATAAACTAAAACCTGAGATAATAGCCCCTAGCCACGGAGTAGTAATTAAGGACGTTGAATTTATGACTGGAGCTTACAAAAGGTGGGTATCAGACAAGGTAAAACCTATGGTCGTAATTCCCTTTGTCTCTATGCACGAAAGCACAAGACACATGGTTGAGTTTTTAACCGAAGAGCTCTCTAAAAACGGCGTAATAGTTAGACCTTACAACTTAATAAAGGCCGATGTTGGAAACATAACTATGGACTTAGTTGACGCTGCAGCAGTTGTAATAGCCTCCCCTACGGTTTTGGCTGGAGCTCACCCTGAAGTTATCTCCTTTGCCTACCTTATGAACGGGCTAAGGCCAAAAACAAAGATAGTGTCAGTAATAGGCTCTTACGGGTGGAACGGTAAAGTTATGGTTAAACACATTCAAGAAACTTTAAAGAACTTAAAAGCAAAGTGGATTGAACCTCTACTTGTAAAGGGACTTCCCAAAGAAGCCGACTATGAAAGGCTGTCTAAGTTTGCAGAGGAATTAAGTAAAGCCGTTAAGGAAGTCTCAGAAACTTAAGGGGTTTTCTGCCCCTTCAAGCTCTTTAAAGAGTAATCTAGTTGTAGCTGAAAGGTTAGCTTATCGTTCTTTATGCTCTCAGGTATAGGTGGAAACTTTGAGCGTTTAATGGCCAAACAGGTAGCTTCTTCCAAAATCCTATAACCTACAAGGGGCTTACAGCTAACCACCTTTCCTTCCCTATCTAAAGTAAACTGAACTATAACCGTTCCCTCTAAGTTCCTCTCAATTCCTTCAACGGGATAAAAGATGTTCTCTTCAATAGCCCTCCTTACTGCCTCAAGGTAGGAAACAGGAAGGTTTCCTTGAAGGGACTTTAAACCTCCACTCTCCCTTTTCTTTAACACCTCCTTTTTCGGGGACTTCTTAGGGAGGTTCTTCTTTGGCATCTTAGAAGAAATTTTTGGCTTAGGGAGCTCCTTTAACCTTTTAACTTCCCTTGAAGTTTTCTTCCCTTTTCTCTCCTCTACGGTTATCCTTTCTTCCTTAAGCTGAGGCTTAAAAAGGGAAAGCTTTATAACCCTGTTAACTTCCCTCTTAGGAGGTTTTAAGAGCTGGGGAACGGCTTTCACAAAGAGAAACTCTAAAAGTAGCGACAATACAAAAGCTATTAGGTATCTAACGGGAGCTCCCACCTCTTTTCTCCTTTGCAAGAAGGCCAACCGAGTTAATACCAACTTTTTGGGTAGCGTCTAAAACGTTTACTAAAGACTGAACGGGAGCTCTCTTATCGGCATCAACTACAACGGTAAGGTCCGGATACTGTCTCTTAAAACTCTTCAAGAGCCTAACCAGCTCCTTAAACCTTAACCTCTCCTTGCCGTAGTATATGCTCCCGTCTTCCTTAATAGCGATTCCTATAACCTTCCTTTTAGGTTCTAAAGAAGCCTTACTTCTGGTTTCAGGGGGATTTGTCTTAACGGCAAGTCCGGGTATTATGCTTCCGGCAATTAAAACAAAGAAGGCAAGGAGGAAGAGCATAAGGTCAACCATAGGGACTATTATTAACTCCGGCTTCTCATCACACTCACGCTCTTTAAATCGGAACATATCTAAACCTCTACTTTGGTATAAAATAATTATACTTTTAAAATTCAGGAGGAAGCGTGATAGTGAACCTTGAAACCGTCCACAAGGGAATCTTTATCCTACTTTTTTTCTTCCTCTTTATCGCAACTGTGGTGTTCATAGAGAGGCTTCTTTACCTGTTCTTTACGTTTCCTGCCGAGAAAAGGCTCCTTAGGAAGGAAGTAGAGGGGAGCTCCCCCACCTCTGCCGAGGCTCTCTACTACACTTACTCAGAGAAACTTGAAAGAGGAAAAGGAGTCCTAATGTTTGTAATCACTGCTTCTCCTTTAACTGGGCTTTTAGGAACAGTCTTAGGGATTATGGACTCCTTTTCAAAGATGGCACAGAAAGGAGTTTCAGACATAGGAGAAGTCAGCAAAGGAATAGCCTTTGCCCTTGAAGCAACAGCACTCGGAATAGCGATTGCCCTAATAGCCCTTGCCTACTACTACGCCGTAGGAGGACTCATAAAGAAAAAGAGAGGAGAGCTAAGGAAAGTTATCCTAAACACCTTAAATGAGAAAGAGGAGGCTTAAACCTCCTCTAAGACTTTTGGAATAAGCTCGTTGAGCAACTTCGGATTGGCTTTACCCCTGGTTTCCTTCATAACTTGACCTATTAGATACTTAACTGCCTTCTGTTTCTGCTTCTCGTTTCCTTCCTTATACTGCTTAACCGCCTTCTCGTTTTGAGATAAAACCTTCCTTATAACCTCTTTAAGGGCCTCTTCGTCAGAAATCTGAACAAGCCCTTTCTCTTTAACTATCGCCTCAGGCTCTTTACCGGACTTAACCATCTCGGGAATTACCTCTTCTTTAGCAACTCTTAAGGAGATTACCCCCTTGTCAACTAAAGTAAGGAGTTTAGAAACTTGCTCAGGTTTAACAGGAGAAGAAGAAATCGTTAACTTCTCTTCGTTGAGAGCTCCAAGGAGGTCCGATATTATAAGGTTAGCAACCTTTTTAGCCTCTCCTTCGTAAGAAGAGGCCGCCTTTTCAAAGAACTCAGCCAAATCCCTATCTCTAACAAGTATAGAAGCATCGTAAGGAGTTAAAGAGAAATCTGAGACAAACCTTTCCTTAACTTGGTCTGGGAGCTCCGGGAGAGTCTCCTTAATTGAGTCCAGCCACTCCTTATCTATTATAAGAGGCGGTAGGTCTGGCTCAGGGAAGTAGCGGTAGTCCTCTGCTTCCTCTTTTGTCCTCATGGTTTTCGTAATTCCCTTTCCAGAATCAAAGAGCCTCGTCTCTTGAACTACTTTACCACCTCCCTTCACAACCTCAATTTGCCTTTTTATCTCGTACTCTAAAGCTTTCTGTATAAACCTAAAAGAGTTAACGTTCTTAATTTCCGTTCTCGTTCCAAGCTCCTTACTCCCCTTGGGTCTAATTGAAACGTTTGCGTCGCACCTTAAAGAGCCTTCTTCTAAGTTGCCGTCGTTTACTCCTATCCAAACGAGAATGTCCCTGAGCTTCTGCATGTAGAGTCTGGCTTCCTCAGGAGTTGAAATGTCAGGCTCAGAAACTATCTCAATTAAGGGAGTCCCGGCCCTATTAAGGTCAACATAAGAGTTAGGGTCTAAACCCTCACCGTGGATAGTCTTACCTGCATCCTCCTCCATGTGAATTCTCCTAATCCTAATCCTCTTCCTCGTTCCGTCGCTCTTTTCTATCTCAACCCAACCGTTCTCGGCAAAGGGAAGCTCGTACTGGGTTATCTGGTAGGCTTTAGGAAGGTCAGGGTAGAAGTAGTGCTTCCTTGCAAAAAGGGAGTAAGTGTTTATCTTACAGTTTAAAGCAAGGGCCGCTTTAACGGCGTATTCAACTGCCTTTTTGTTTAAAACGGGAAGTGAGCCGGGCATTCCCAAGCAGACGGGACAAACGTTGGTGTTTGGAGGAGCTCCAAACTCGTTCTTACAGCTACAGAATATCTTAGTTTTAGTTAAAAGTTGAGCGTGAACCTCAAGGCCTATAACAGCTTCAAACTCCATTTCCTCTCCCTTTAACTTTTAGTTTTGCAGTCCTATTTTAACTTATTACAATATGGTAAACAAAAAAACAGGAGCAGCCAAAGTGAAAATTAAAAGAGCAGTACTTTTTAGCGTAGTGGCAACTTTAGTTTCCTTAAGTTCTTCTTTAGGCTCCACCGCTTATAAAAACTCCCTTCTACCCCCTTTTGCGTCAACGGTTTACGACAGAGACCACAAGATAATAGGCTTCTTTTACGAGAAGAAATTTAGACTCTACGCACCTTACAGGGAAATACCGAAAAAGCTAATTTACGCAGTGATAACTGCAGAAGACGAAAGGTTCTTTGAGCACAAGGGAATTGACCCTTTGGGAATAGTAAGGGCAGCACTAACGGACATAGCAAAAGGTAAAGTGGTTCAAGGAGGAAGCACCATAACCCAGCAGCTAGCAAAGATGGTTTACCTCTCTCCCAAGAGGACGATTGAGAGAAAGCTAAAAGAGATAGCCCTTGCAAGGGAGCTTGAGGAAAAGTTAACTAAACAAGAGATTTTGGAGCTCTACCTTAACTACGTTTACCTCTCAAACGGAGCTTACGGAGTTAAGGCAGCAGCTTGGGTCCTTTTCGGGAAAGACTCTTTAAATAAACTCACAACTGCCCAGTGTGCCCTCCTTGCAGGAATAATAAGGGGACCAGAATACTACAACCCATTTACCCATCCCCAAAGGGCGTTAAAGAGGAGGAACTTTATACTGAGGAAAATGTTTAAAAAAGGCTACATTACGCAAGAGGAACTCCAAGAAGCCCTCAAAGAGCCCCTTACTCCCCTTAAGTCTCCAAACTTCCCGAGAACTGCAGGGTACGACCTTGACTTTATAAAGTATGAGATTTTAAAGAAGGGAATACTTACCCCTAAAGCCCTTTTTAAGGGAGGCTACGAGATAGATACCAGCATAGACTCTCAAATAGAGGAGTTTGCACAGAAGGTTCTGTCAGAATACCAGCAAAAGTACTCAAAAGCCAGGAACCTACCTGACCTCCAGTGTGCAGGAATGGCAATTGACAGGAAAGGAGAGGTACTCTACATAGTAGGAGGTTCTGACTACTCCAAAACTAAGCTTAACAGGGCCTTTCAAGTTTTAAGGCCCATAGGCTCAACGGCCAAACCCTTTACCTACCTAACAGCCTTTGAAAACGGCTGGTCTCCTTTAGACTTTATCTCAAACCAACCTATAGAGAAGCCAATTAGAGAAAACGGGAAGAAAAAGTGGTGGAAACCTCAAAACTACGAAAGGACCTTTTCACCTTTTATAACTTTAAGGGAAGCCTTAATGAAATCTGTAAATGTGGCCACCCTCCACCTTGCCATGCACTTTCCGTATAAGATAAAGGAGAACTTAATAAAGTTTGAACTTATAAGTCCAAACTCACAATTTGACTTGTCATACATATTAGGTAGTTTCCCTGCCAACCTATTTAGAATAGTCAGAGCGTATTCGGGACTTCAGAATGACGGAATACTCAGAGAACCCTACGTAGTTTTAAAGGTAAAGAACATCTATGGAAAAACAATTTATGTAGGCTATCCTACCTTAAAGAAAGTAGCAGAGCCAAAACCCGTTCAGATACTCCGCTCAATTTTGGAAGACGTGGTTAAAAGTGGAACTGCAGCAAGCATCTCATACTTAAGGAACTACTTTGACGTTGCAGGCAAAACTGGAACTACGAACGATTACAGAGACACCTATTTCACTGGATTTACAACCTCCTTCGTTATGAGCGTTTGGTTTGGTAGAGACAGCTATAAGACTATGTGGAGAGGAGCCACCGGAGGAGGAGTTGCTGCGCCCCCTTGGGGTAAAATTGCACTAAAAATGTGTAAAAAGTATAAGTGTGGAAGGTTCGTACCCAGCTACGAAGACATAGTTAAAAACTATCCTCCACCAACCCACTTCCCTGAAAAGGAGATGGAGGAGATTTACTACGACCAGCTAATAAACTCCCTTGGCGAGGAGGAAAAGTAAGTGGAGAGGATAATACAAGTACCTATAGAAGATGAAATGAAACAGTCCTACCTTGACTACGCAATGAGCGTAATAGTGGGAAGGGCTCTTCCAGATGTCAGGGACGGCCTTAAACCTGTTCACAGGAGAATACTTTACTCAATGTATCAGCTGGGACTTATGCCGGATAAGCCATTCAAGAAAAGTGCAAGGATAGTCGGTGAAACTTTAGGTAAGTTTCACCCTCACGGAGATAGTGCCGTATATGACGCCTTAGTTAGAATGGCTCAAGACTTCTCAATGAGATACCCTCTCATAGAGGGACAGGGGAACTTTGGCTCAATAGACGGAGACTCTGCAGCTGCAATGAGATATACCGAAGCAAGGCTCTCAAAGATAGCAACGGAGCTTTTAAAGGATATAGAAAAGGACACAGTTGACTTTAAGCCAAACTTTGACGAGAGTCTCAAAGAGCCTGAGGTCTTACCTGCAAAGTTCCCTAATCTCCTGGTTAACGGAGCTGCAGGAATAGCAGTAGGAATGGCAACTAACATCCCTCCCCACAATCTAAAAGAGGTATGTCAAGCGGTAAAGTACCTAGTTGACCACCCAGAAGCAACGACTAGGGAGCTCCTATCCTTCATAAAAGGCCCTGACTTCCCGACAGGAGCAGAAGTTATAAACCCTGAAGCCCTTGAGAAAATATACA
>JALSNF010000049.1 GCA_026987115.1 Desulfurobacteriaceae bacterium | reverse complement strand
TTCTTTTCAGTCTTCATCCTATGGAGCTGGCCTGAGTCAAAAAAGCGTCTTAAAGCTGCAACATTTTCCCGAATGAACTGATTGGGATCTACTGAGCTTGCCTCTTCAAGGGCCTTCCTAATTTCCTTTTTACTCTCTTTTAACCTGTAGCGATGCTTAATAACATCAACCACTATGTCTTGCATCTCTTCTTTAGTGAACCCAAGCTCACGAAGAAGATTAAGGAACTTATCAGTTAGAGTAACATTTCCACCATATACGACTGCACAGAATTTTCCGTAGCTGTATACGTCCTTACCTTGTTTACGGAGTCCGTCTATGAAATCCTTTACTGTCTTCTCTCCTTTGACCTTATTTAAACGCTTAACTATCTTAGCTTTCCAAAGCACATCGTCCTCCACTTAAGAGCAGGTAGGGTGCTACCTACCTGCAGGCATCTATTTTGTCTATCCTTACCAATTTCCCGTCTTGAAGGACTCTCACCTCAACCTTGCAGAAGTGTTCATCTCTCAAGGCCTTTCCTATAAGTTTATAGCCGTTGATTTCCATTGAGAACTTACCATAATCTGCTGCCTGTTTTGCTACTACTTTCTCCGCTCTTTCTACTTCTGACGGCACAGATAAATTAAGTTCTGTATTACCAAGAGGAATAGGCTTTCCATTACAAACTTTGTAGTTATATACTTCTACGCTACCAGCATTGTCAACTGCAACGCTAACAAGGTCACAGCCCAAAGCGTTCTCTCCGTTATAGAACGCCTTATATATGACAGCTCCCTTTTGCCTTACGAGGTCCATTTTTTCATTTGCTGCCTGAAGGGCAAACAACTTCGTAAACAGTCCACCAACCATTAAAGGAGTATGTGGAGTTTCAACTGCCGGCTCCTCATTCTCAGAAGTCAAGGACGAAGAACCACTACTACCGCCTTGGAGAAAAAACTCGTATTGGAATTGGTCGTTAATAAACCCGTAAGGTTTAACCTTCATTTCAAACGGTTGGTCGCTTCCTACACACTTGTAGAACCCTTTTAGAGGATACTTCATAATCTTCCTTCCAGCTTTATCGTAGGTTTCGTAGGGATATCCATAAAGTCCGTCCTTTTCTGCCAGTTCGCTGAACCACACTTCAAGAGGTTTCCCGTCTTTCTGGAGCTCTCCTCCGTGGAGCTGACAGTATTCCACTGCATGCCAGAGAAAGCCAATCCTATAAACCATATCCTTGGGAACGCTGAAAGGCATAGGATTGTCTGCTCCTAACCTTGCTTTCCACCTTTGAGGTCCGAGCTTTAAATAGCCAACTATGTAATTTTCCTTCCTTTCCCTCTCCATGAACTCAGAAAGGTTAAGCTTTGGAAAGAGTTCTACATCATTACTGTAAAACCCAAAATCAGTTTTTACAATAGGTTCTGGCTTATGTTTCACTACCAAGATAGCTTCGTAGATGGTACCCAGCACGCTACTTGAATCCCAGGCTCTACCTTTGATGTGTTCTACCTGGAACGGATAAGTACCACCTTCGCACCTAAAGGTCTTACCAGGTCCAAAATAGCGAAACTTTGCGCCGTTATTTTCTACTGAGGAATAGGAAACTCTTTCTATACCTTCTCCTGAAACGAGTTCTCCTCCGTGAGCTTTACAGAAGCTGTAGAGCTCAGGGATGTAATTCCAGACTGCATCATATCCCGAATCAAGTTCTCTGGCAGCAATAACTGTAAGGTTATCACCTACTGAGGCAAACCTCTCATAACCAAGGGCTCTTAAATATTTTCTAATACTATTTCCTTGTTTTATCTTGCTAAGTTCATTAGTAGAAACCTCAGGAGCAGGCTTACCACCGTGGGGTAAAGCTTTAATCTCTTTAACTATTTCACTAGT
>JALSNF010000048.1 GCA_026987115.1 Desulfurobacteriaceae bacterium | reverse complement strand
CTTTTGCAAAGGCTAAGTCCTTTTCTGCCATCCTGCAGGCGGCGTTCTCGCTGGGAGCGTATTCAAGAGAGTAAAGAACCTTGTCCCTCTCCATAAACTCGTTAAGCTTCTCGTAAATGTATTGGGCTATCTGGTGGGCGTAGTCCTTTGCCTCTTCGTTAAAGAGCCCATCCTTAAACCCTGCGTTTATCATTCCTTCGTGAACTCCAACTACCGAGAAGATGTTAAAGAGGGAGCGGTCGTCTTTTTGATAAAAGGACAAGTAGGGAAATAGGTCCTTCCAGTGCTTTTGAAGCCACTTCCTTTTCCTTTGAAGAGCCCTTGCTCCAACTTCCATAGTGTAGTCAATCATCTTCTTTAGAAACTCAAAGTCGTCTTTTGCCAAAAATAAGAGTCTGTTTAGGTTTATTGCGTAAACTCCTACTCCTCCAACTCCGCTGCCTGAGTGAAAAGGATTTGAGCCTGTAATTGCTTCAACTTGTGATATGTCAAAGAGCATCCTACAACAGTTTGAGTAAATCGTTCCTTCGTCAAAGGGCCTTATAAATGGATTTTTCTCTTTGTACTTTGAAGGTTTTAAGAAGGGTTCTTTTAAGTAATTTTGAATGTAGAAGCCCCCGAAGTACTCGCTCTCTTTAAGTAAGAGCTTCCAGGCTGGATTTTCCCTGTCAAAGTCTTCAGTTATGTTTACGGTAATTAAAGGGAATGTAAAAGGATTACCGTCTGCGTCCCCTTTTCTCATTGCTTTGATGAAGGCAGTATTTATCCTGTCAAAGTAGTGGGAAGGTATCTTTTCGTAAGTTATTGGTAGAAGCTTTCCTGCGTAAACTACAGGTTCATGTCTTAACCTACTGTTTGGCTTTCCAAAGTCAAGGGTTATGTTTGAAAAGGGAGAGTTCCCGCTTCTAAAGGGAAGGTTTATGTTGTAGAGGAACTCCTGCCACAGGTTTTCAAGCTCGTAGTCTGAATAACTTTTCTTTCCCTCTTTTTCCAAGTGGTAGAGGTATCCTGCAGCTACCGTTGAAAGGTCGTTTAGTGAGGTTGCTCCTGACACTTCTTGAGCGATTAGGCATATAAGGTTTGCACACTGCATAAAAAGGGTTTCAAGCCTCTTTGGAGGAGAAGCTCTCCTTTCGTTCTTAGCGTTGCTCTGGAGGCCGTGAAAGGCTATGTCCTTTGCAGACAGCCCTATACAGTAGGCAGAGAGCCTGTAGGTTTGGTGGTGGTAAGCCCATCCCTCCTCGTGATGAGTTCTAACCGGCAACCCTTTATAGATTTCGTCAAAGAGGTAGTCTTTCATTACTTCGCCTACTACAACGTGCTCAAGAACTGGAATTCCCCTTACGAAGTTTGCGTTGTTCCTTGATATGTCGTCGTTGTCTATAAATAGTTCAATTAACTTAAAGTACTTGTTCACGCTTCCTCCACAGAGTAAAAGGGGTTTACTTGATAAGGACACGGTAAGGGTTTTACTTCTCCCTTTATCTTTTCTATCTCGTCTTCATTAAGGAAAGGGTACTTTACAGTTCTTAAAATGTTGTAAGGTAGGGGATGTTCTTTCATTAAATTTAGTGTTAACTTTACTTTATTTGAATACTCATAAATTTTTGAATCTTCTAAACTTTCACTTGAAAAGAGGATTCTCTTAAAGCGTTTTAGTTCCGAAGGGGTGTATTCACTTTTAAGGGGGATTTTTAAGTCTAGGGCAACTCCGTCTATTAGGCCTTCTTTTATTAGCTTTTTAATTTTTTCAGGGTTTGTTCCGTTTGTGTCTAGCCTTACGGGGAAGTTTTCTCTCTTTATTACTTCAAGGCCTTTTTCTAAATTTCCTTCTAAAGTAGGTTCTCCTCCGGAAATTATTATGAGCTCTACTCCTAAAAGCTTTAGCATAGAGAGTTTCTCTTTGAGCTCTTCCTCTTTGAGGAATTCCTCCTCTCCTTTAAAGTGGCGTCTGTTGTGGCACTGGTAGCAGTTTAGGTTGCACTTGTTAATTTGGGTGTAAAGGAGGGCACTAAAGGTGTTTGGGTGGTCTTTAAAGGTAGTGGGCGTTTCAACTTTTAGGAAAGGGGTAAGCACTCTGGCCTCTGAAATTTAGAGTTTGATAATAATATATGAAGTTAAATCCCCTCCCGCTACGGGAGGGGAGGAGGAGGGTTAGTTCTCTTTGCGGAGCTCTTTAGCTAGCTCGGTCATGTTCCTTAAGGCTGGTATGACCTCTTCCCAGCGTCTAGTTTTTAGTCCACAGTCAGGGTTAATCCAGAAGTTCTCCTTGGGTATTACTCTAAGGGCCCTTTCTACTATTTCTTTCATCTCCTCTTTGGTTGGAACGTAAGGGGAGTGGATGTCCCAAACTCCGAGGCCTATCTGTCTGTCAAAGTTAACTTTTTCAAAGACTTCAAGTATGTCCCCTTTTGAACGGGAGGCTTCAATTGATATTACGTCAAAGTCCATCTCTTTTATGTATTCAATGATTTCTCCAAACTCTGAGTAGCACATGTGGGTGTGTATTTGGGTTTCAGGTTTAACTGAAGAGTGGCAGAGTCTAAAGGCCTTTATTGCCCAGTCAAAGTACTCTTTCCAGTTCCTCTTCTTTATAGGTGCCTTTTCCCTTATTGCAGGCTCGTCTATTTGGACGATTTTTATACCTGCCTCTTCGTAGTCTCTTATCTCTTCTTTAAGGGCAAGGGCTATTTGGTAGGCAACTTCTGAGGTAGGTATGTCTTCTCTCGTGTAGCTCCAGGCTATTATGGTTGTAGGTCCAGTAAGCATTCCTTTAACCGGTTTGTCTGTCTTGCTCTGTGCAAAGGCTATCTCTTCAACGGTCATTGGGGAGTTCCTCTTTACGTCCCCGTAGATAATCGGAGGTCTGTAGCACCTTGTTCCGTATGAGATTACCCAACCGTTTCCGGTAGTCGCAATTCCTTCAAGTTTTTCTGCGAAGAACTCAACCATGTCGCTCCTTTCAAACTCTCCGTGGACGAAAACGTCAAGGTTCAGTTCCTCTTGAATCTCTATCGCTTTCGTAATTTCTCCTCTTATGAAGGTCTTGTAGTCCTCTTCGCTGAGTTTTCCTCTCTTGTAAAGGAGTCTGACTCTCCTTACCTCCTCTGTTTGTGGGAAGCTACCTATTGTCGTGGTTGGGAAGAGGGGTAGGTTTAATACTGCTTTTTGTTTTTCCAGTCTCTCTTTGTAGTCAGGTTTCCTCGTAAAGTCTTCTTCTTTAAGTTTTGCTACTTTTTCCCTTACGGTGAGGTCTTCTCCGAAGGAGCTCCCGATTTTACAGGTCCACTCCCTTGCTTCTTCTTCTTTCCTTCCTTCTACCAGCTCCCCTAGAAGGCTTATTTCGTAGAGTTTCTCTTCTGCAAAGGCAACTTTCTCTAAGAGTTCTTTTTCAAGGGAGCTCCCGGCTAAACTTACAGGCAGGTGAAAGAGGGGAGAGGCGTTTGACACTGCAACTTTAAAGTTCTGTGAGAGCTCCTTTAGAAGCTGGGAAGTTTTAAACAGGTCGTTTCTCCACACGTTCCTTCCGTCAACCACTCCGGCAATTAAGAGCTTGTCAGACTTTATCTTCTCAAGCTGTTTAAGGTTTTCTCCCCTGTCGTGGACAAGGTCAACTCCGACTCCTGAAACGGGTAGGTTAAATAGGAGTTCTAAGTTCTCAACGCTGTCGTAGTAGGTAATTAGGAAGATTTCACCTTTAAACTCTTCAAGTTTTGAGTAGGCCTCTTCAACTGCTTTCCACTCTTTAAGAGGGAGCTCCATAACCAGCGCCGGGTCTTCCAGGTGAATTGAGCTAAAACCTTTTAATGATGCGTATTCAATTAACTTTTCTGTTAGCTCAACCAAGGCTTCTTTAAAAGAGCTCTCCGGGAGGTTCTTTGAGAGCTTTAAGAAGGTAAAGGGAGCGATTAGGTGTGCCCTTTCCTTTACCCCCTCGTGTCTGTCCCAAGGGCTTTGAGAGACTTTAAAAGAGGGCCTTTCACCTTTAAAGTCTGGAACCAAGTAGTGGTAGTTGGTGTTAAACCACTTGGTCATCTCAAGGGCGTTTTTACCCCTACACAGGTTAAAGTAGTCGTTTAGCGTCTCTGCCTTGTAAACGCCAAAGGTTAAGGCGGTGTCAAGCATTGGGTCGTAAAGTGTCATCTCTCCCCTTGGGAAGTCTTCTACGAACTTAGAGTAGGTTTCCTCTCTCTTTTGGTTTAGCTTCCTGATTCCTTCTCTTAGCTCTCCTTCAGAGAGTTTCCCCGCCCAAAAACTCTCAATGAGCCTTTTAAATTCTCTGTTCTTCCCAAGTCTCGGGAAGCCGTAAGCGTAAGTTTTCATCTTTTACCTCCTCTGTGGCTTTTCGGTTTAACGCCTGCAAAGGTTAACCTTAAAAAGGGCTTTCCCGAGTTTTAACCTTTCCTACGGTTAAGCCCCTAATTAACTTTTGCTTACTGTTGCAACGACGGCGCTAAGTTTCCTTTTCACCTGCGACAGGGGAATTTTAAGTGCTTTTCGTGTAAAATGGAAGGAAACTTATTAAAGGTTAGAAGGATGGAAGTCTTCTTAGAGGATGGAAAGGTCTTTGTTAAGTTTGAAAACGGCGAGGAGGCCTTTTTAACTTTTGGAATTGACCGAGAGAGAAAGGTTATAGTCGTTAGCACAACTTATGTTCCCGAAAGTCAAAGAGGGAAAGGTATTGCAAAGGTGTTAAATAGGAAGCTTGCAGATTTTGCAAAGGAAAAGGGCTATAAGATATATCCCCTCTGCTCGTACACGGAGAAGTTCTTAAAAAGGGAAAGCCCTGAGCTTTTAGCACGGTAAAGATGGAAGTCGTAATTACTACAGATAGGAGGCCTTTGCCGGAGGCTTTAAGTGAGGTAAAGGAAGTAGCGAGGAGGTTGGGAGCTCCGGTAGTTAAAAGGGGCCACAGGACAATTTCTTCTATCCAAAAGGAATATAAAAGGCCTGTTCTCCTTGTGAAAAACGACCTTAACTTGGTTCTTTATACCCTTCAAGGCCAAAAGCTCTTTTTTCACCCGGGCCTTTTCAAGATACGCCTTTTAAACTACCTTCGGGGAGGGAAGGAGTCTTTAATAGAGGCTATGGACTTAAAAAAGGGAGAAAGGGTTTTAGACTGCAACTTAGGCCTTGCTCAGGATGCCCTAATGGCTGCCTTTGTAAGCAAGGTTCCGGTTTTGGGTTTAGAGAAGGAACCGGTAATCTACGAGATAGTTAAGAGAGGCCTTGAAAGGTTTAAACCTAAGGGAAAGCTAAAGGTTGCAGAGTTTGCCTTTAAGCTGGTTAAGCCGAAACTTGCCGACAATCTCCTTTTCTTAAAGGAGCTCCCCTCAAACTCCTTTGACGTCGTTTACTTCTCTCCAATGTTCATAAAGCCTAAGTGGAGAGACGGCGTTATGATGCCCTTTAGAGAGGTTGCGGTAAAGGACTTTGTCTCAGAAGAGACCTTGAAGGAAGCAGAGAGGGTAGCAAAGAAAAGGGTGGTTATAAAGGTGAACAAGGGAGTTAAGGAGCTCTTCCCCTACCTTTCAAACTACTCTTCCCTTAAAAGTTCCGGGAGGGTTGAGTACCTTTTTAAGGATACTTGATAACCTATCTAAAATTCTGTATGCCCGCCTTGATGGTGCCCCTTTCTCTTTCAAGTTCTTGTTTTTAGAGGTTTGAATTAAACCTAAGGTTTAGTTCTTAAGTTTAGCCGAATTTGACCTTTAACAGAGGAAAGCTTTAGTAGGTAAAGATTTCGTTTTGGGCACTCTTTTGGGAGCTCCCCCCTTTCTAATAAACTTTACTCACCTTCTTTCGGAGGTGAAGATGAACAGGATAACGGTCGTTAAGAGGAAGGGGACAAGGGAACCACTAAACATTGAAAAGATAAGGAAGGTTATCAACTGGGCAGCAAAAGGTCTTGAGCTTAACCCCCTAAAACTTGAGGCAAAGCTCAAGCTCCACTTCTTTGACGGAATTACTACCCGTCAAATTCACGAGGCGGTTATAAACACGGCCCTCTCTTTAACAACCCCTGAAGAGCCAGACTGGAGAATCCTTGCAGGAAGGCTCTTTATCTTTAACCTCTACAAGGAGGTTTCTATAAGAAGGGGAACCAGCAAGCTTGCTTACGTTGGAGGAGGAGAAGAATACTTTAAGGTAGTTAAGGACTTAGTGGAAAAAGGACTTTACACTCAGGAGCTTTTAGAGGTTTACTCTAAAGAAGAGATTGTAGAAGCTGGAGACTACCTAAACCTTGACTACGACTTCCTTTACGACTATGCAGGGGCTAACCTCCTTGCAAAAAGGTATCTCTGCGTTTACGAGGACTACCCTATAGAGCTCCCCCAAGAGATGTACATGACCATATCTCTACTTCTTGCCAAGAACGAGCCTAAAGGTAAAAGGTTAAAGCTTGCCAAGAAGTTCTACGACCTCATTGCAGGCAAAAAGCTCTCCTTAGCTACTCCCATACTTATTAACCTTAGGAGGCCTAACGGCAACCTCTCTTCCTGTTTTATAACCGCAATGGACGACAGCTTAGACTCAATAATGTACACTGCAAACCAAGTGGCCCAGATTTCAAAGAGGGCAGGGGGAGTTGGAGTTAACATATCAAGGATAAGGGCTCAAGGTTCTTGGATTAAAAAGGTCTTTGGTGCAAGCGGCGGCATAGTCCCCTGGACGAAGATTTTAAACGACGTTGCAGTTGCCGTTAACCAAGAGGGTAAAAGGGCAGGTGCCGTAACGGTGGCCCTTGACGTTTGGCACCTTGACATTTACGACTTTCTGGAACTTAAGACCGAAAACGGAGACTTAAGGCGCAAAGCCTTTGACATCTTCCCTCAGGTGGTTATCCCTGACCTCTTTATGGAGAGGGTCAAGTTTAACCAAGATTGGCTCTTGGTTGACCCTTACGAGATTGAAAGGAAGTTTGGCTATAAGCTCTACGAGCTCTGGGGGGACGAGTTTGAGAAGGCTTACCTCCACATAGAGTCTAAGGCAGAGCTCTTAAAGCTTAAAAAGAGGGTTAGGGCAAGGGAGCTCTTTAAAGAGATACTTAAAACACAAGTAGCTACGGGTCTTCCTTACATATTCTTTAAAGATACTGCAAATAGGTTAAATCCTTTAAAGCACGACGGCTTTATAGGAAACGGGAACTTGTGCATGGAGAGCTTTTCAAACTTTAAACCTTCAAAGGGCTTTAAGACTTACATGAAAGAGGGGAAAATTGTTAACGAGGTAAGCCAGCCTGGGCTCGTTCACACTTGCAACCTCCTTTCTGTAAACCTTGCAAACATAAGTAGCGATGAAGAGCTTGAAGAGGCCGTAAGGTTTGCCGTAAGGATACTTGACAACACCATTGAGCTTACCTCTCCTCCCATTTTGGAAAGTAAACTTCACAACGACAGGTATAGAACTATAGGCATTGGGACATTGGGACTTGCAGACTACCTGGCGAAAAGGGAGCTCCCCTACGGAAGGCAGTCCTTAAAGTTCATTGAGGAGCTTTATGAAAAAATTGCCTACTACGGAATTGACGAGAGTATAAACCTTGCAAAGGAGAGGGGAGCTTTCCCGGCTTACGAGGGCTCAGACTGGAGTAAAGGGATAGTAATAGGTAAGGACGGAAACTACCTCCTTGAGAAGACCTCTTTAAAGGAGAAGTGGCTTTCTGTTTTAAAGAAGTTGAAAGAGTACGGAATAAGAAACGGGCAACTCTTTGCCATAGCTCCCAACACGAGCTCTGGTCTCCTTCAGGGGGCAACGCCGGGAGTCTTACCTCCCTTTAGCAGGTTTTACATAGACAAGAACCAGAAGCAGGCAGTTCCCATATGCCCTCCCTACCTTAAAGAGAAGTTTTGGTTTTACAGGGAGAGTAAGTTTATGGAGCAGAAAGAGGTAATTGACGTTATTTCAACGATTCAAAAGTGGGTTGACAGCGGTATATCAATGGAGCTCCTATTTAACCTTAACCTTGGAATAAGGGCTAAAGACATATACGAGACTGTCCTTTACGCTTGGGAGAAGGGGATTAAAACCATTTACTACGTAAGGACTATACAGAGAGACAGCCAAAAGGCCCTTAAAAAGGAGGAGTGCGTAGCTTGTGCAAATTAGGGGGAGCTCTCCCCCATTTTAAACACCTTCCAGTTTAGCTCTTCTATTAGCTCCCTCTCGTGGGTTATTACTATCACCGTTTTAGAAGTCTCCTTTAAGAAGTTAACCAACTTCCTAAACCTTTTCCTGTCAAGGCCTACGGTAGGCTCGTCAAGAATTAAGCCTTCAGGCTCCATAGATAAGACGGCCCCAATAGAAACAATCCTCTTTTCCCCTCCCGAGAGTTTGTGTGTGGGCCTGTCTTTTAAGTGTTCAATTTCAAATTCCCTTAAAATCTCCCTTACTATTTTCTCTGTCTCTTCTCTGTTTTTGCCCTTAACCAGCGGAGCAAAGGCTATCTCCTCTTCAACAGTTGGACAGAAAAGCTGGTCGTCTGGGTTTTGAAATACATAGCCTATTTTACTTCTTACCTCCTTAAAGTCCTCTTCTCTCTTTAACTCTTTTCCCTTAAAGGAGATTTTCCCCTCTTTTGGCTTTAAAAAGCCCATTATGGTTTCTATTAAAGAGCTCTTTCCGCAACCGTTGTCTCCGGTTATGAAGAGCTTCTCCCCTTCGTTAACTGAAAACGAAACCCCTTTAAATATTTCCCTTCCTTCAATTTCTAAAGAGAGGCCCTCAACTTTCACAAACTCCACACTAAAACCCCGTAGCCTACCGTAATTACAAGGAAAAGGTAGTCAAAAGTGGTTGCCTTAAAGTGGCGAAACACAGGAAAGTAGCCGTTAAATCCCCTGCACAACATTGCCTTATAGACCTTTTCAGACTTAAAACTACTGTAAGCTAGCAAGTTGGCGACCAAGTGAGCGTAAGTTTTGTAGGTTATTTTACTTGTAGTTGGGGTAAACCCTCTACACTTTGCAGACTTTAAGGTAAGCTCAAACTTCCTTGAAAGCTCGTTTAAGTACCTGTAAGAGAGGAAGGCTACCTGAAGGAGGGAGTTAGGAACCTTTAAGTGGTGGAGAGCGTGGAGGACTTCAAAGAGGGAGCTACTTGAAAGGAGGGAGACTGAAAGGAGGAGGATTTCGTTTGACCTTAAGAAGACCAAGAGGGCAACCTCTTTTGAGCCTAAAAAGAGCTGAGTTAGTAAAACTAAAAGTATAAAGGAGTCGGCAAAGAGGAATACTTTGAAGGGAAATCTCCTTCCCCTAAAAAAGAGGAAGGATGTTGCTAATACCAAAGGCAGGTAAAGGAGGACTTTTCCTATAGACTCTGTTAAGGCTATGCTCCAAGCCAGAAAGAGGAAAGAAACAATCTTAAAGCGTGGGTCAATTCCTCTCACCCTTTCTCCTTGAAAGGAGAACTGCACCTCCAAAGATTCCTAAAATCCAGCCTATTCCTCCTATAATCTCAGTGAGGTTGGGTCTAGATAAGTCTTCCTCTATTTGTAAAAGTTCTTGCCTTATGGGCTTTAGCTCTTCCCTTACTGCTTTTCGGAGCTCTGTTTCAGATATCTTCACTCCTCCTTCGCTGTTTACTTTCTCCTTTTTACCAACCTCTCTGTCTTCTTTCTCTGTTTCCCCTACCGTAAACTCGGCCTCTGTCCTGTGGCCCAGTTCTGCTATTACTACTACTTTGTACTTGCCTTTTTGAGGGGCTTTGAAGGTAAACTCGCCGTTTTTGTCCGTTTTCCCCTTTAAAACGAGCTTTCCGTCTTTAAACACCTCAACCTCTCCCCCTTTAACCGGGGTTCCGTCGCTAAAGAAGGAGGAGACGTTTACAGTGTTGCCTTCTACATCTATAAAGGCAGATATCTTGTGGGCAAGTGCAGATAGGGGAATTAAGGTTAAAGCCAGTAGGAGCAAAACCTTTTTCATCATCCCTCCAAGAGTTTTGGTGAGTTTTTAGCCAGGTAAAGGAAAACGAAGCTGTTAAAAACGGCCTCTACGGCGGCAACGGGAATGTGGGCCAAAAAGGCAAGCTCTGCGGTTGACCTAAAGGAGCTCCCAGTTAAAAAGAGCTCTACAGAAAGTAGCGTTGCTGCAGTGAATACTCCTGCAACTGCCGCTAAAACCCCTGCGGCAATTAAGCTCCATTTAGTCTTTTTTCTAAGAAGAGGTCTCGTAAGGTAATAAGCCACAACTGCTCCCGTAGCCATGTTAAAGGTGTTAACACCCAAAACCGTTATACCTCCAAACTGGAAAAGGAGTGCCTGAAAAAGGAGTGCGACAAAGAGGGCTGGGAAAGCCGCCCAGCCCAAAAGGCTACCTACCAAACCGTTGAGGAGGAGGTGAACGCTCGTAATTCCTATTGGTAGGTGAACTAAAGAAGCTACAAAGAAAGCAGACGAGAGGAGGGCAACTAGGGGGAGGTTCCCTTGGTTAACTTTCCTTAGCCCTATAAACAGTCCTATTCCCGTTAATCCCCAGCCTATAAGTAGCTGATATCCAGGTAAAACTCCTTCTGATATGTGCATTACCTTACTCCTTCTGGTTTAGGATAGGCCTTTACCCACATTACTGCGTCAAGCTCCACGGGATATACTTTTCCGTCTTTATACTTTCTCTTCCCTCCGTATCCTATTGCCGAAAATCCCCACCAGCCGGCCCAAGGTATCGTGTAGTAGAAATATCCGTTTTTGTCGGTCTTTATAACTTGGGTTATAAATGGGTCTGCAGGGACTTTAACTCCTTTGGTGTTTAAGTATTCAACCTCAACCCTCGCGTTAGGGGCAGGCTTTCCGTTAAAGAAGACCCTACCTACAAAGGTGTTCCCTTCCCAGAGTCCAAAGGGGCGGGTTATTGGGACTATCTCTGCCTTTAGGCCGATTGGTCTATCCCAACCCTCTTCCATTCCGAAGGCTTCAACCTCAACTTTTGTAATTTGTCTTATGAACTTCTCTTCTGCAGGCTCAAAGTAGTAGTCTGGAACTAAGTAAAACTGGTAAACTCCGGGCCTTTTTAGCTTAACCTCTGCCGTGTAGTAAGGGACCTTTTTAGAGCTCCCCTTTTCCGCTTGTATGTAGTGCTTTTCCCACTTAATAGGTTTTTTTACTCCGTTAATGAATACTCCGCTTTTTACGGGCTTAAAGGGCATGTTTGGTCCACCTTCCATCGGGTGGGTAAACCTTGCTTCAATTTCTATGTTTGTCGCTCTGTTTCCCTCTACTATGTCTGTTGAAGGTTTAAGTAGCATAAAGTGGGCTTCTGCTTTGTAGGAAAAAAGGAGCGTAAAGGCAGTGAGAAGGAAAAGTTTTCTCTTCATCGTTATTACCTCCTAAACCCAAGTTCATATTTTGCTACAATAAAATCATACTAAATGTGAAGTTTGTCTTCAATATTTATGAAAGGAGGTAGGTTGTGAAGAGGTTTTTTGTGCCCCTCTTGATTTTAGGCTTAACTTCTCCTGCCGGTGCTTCTGATAGGGAGCTCCAAAAGGAGATTGAGGAGTTAAAAAGGAAGGTAGCCCAGCTTGAGAGGATTTTGAATGAGAGACAGGGAAAGGAGGTAGAGCTCCAAAGGGAGGTTTCTCAAATAAAGGAAAAGCTCAATGCAATTGAGTTTGGAGGGAACGCCGTTTTCTACTACCAAGGGGCAAAGTTAAACAAGCTTAACGGAGAGAGAGTAAGGGAACCTAACGGAGGAGGGTACGTTGCAAACTTAGAGCTTACCGTAAAAGCAGCAGGAGGGGAGCTCTACTCAAGGCTTCACGGAGGAGAAGGTGCAGGGGCAGACGGAAACGGCGTAGGAGATTCCCTCTTTGCAAACCTTAACACTTTGGCAGACGACAACCCGGGAGACGACACTTTTAGGCTCTTGGAGTTTTACTACTCTAAGGAGTTCCTTAACGGAAAACTGACTCTCTATTTGGGTAAAACTGAACCCTTTATTCTGATAGACACGAACGAGTTTGCAAACGACGAAGTTAGCCAGTTTGTAGGAAAGCCCTTTGTAAACAACCCGATAATAGACCCTGAAGATAGGTTCGCCCCTATGGTAGCCTTTAATTACTCTATTTCTGATAGTTTTTCCCTTCAAGGAGTTGCCCAAAGTGATGACAGGGGAGCTCTCTACTTTGACGGTAATTCTTGGACAAACAGGGAAAAGAGCCCTTACGATAACCTATTTGACTATCCGACCCTTGCCCTTCAGCTTACCTACTCTACAAACGGTGGAAACTACAGAGTTTACCTGTGGAACGACAGAGCTCCCCACCCGGTTATAGACCAACCTTTAAACGACCCCAAGAGGAAGCCCGATGCCGTAAAAGGATATGTCGTTGGGCTCTCCTTTGACCAAAACCTTACAGACAGGCTTTCCCTTTTTGGAAGGGCAGCTTACGGAAGACCTACAGCTTATCCAGATAGCCAATTCTATTCCCTTGGGGTTAACTTAAGAGCTCCCTTCTTTTCTCGCCCCAACGATACATTTGCCTTTGGAACAGCTGCCGTTCTTCCAAGTCCCTTTGCTAAAAGGAAAGCGGCAGAGCTCCACTTTGAAACCTACTACAAGTTTGAAGTTTCGCCGAATCTCCATCTAACGCCTGACTTTCAGTATGTTTTAAACCCGGGAGGGAACTCTGATAACGACCCAATCTTTGCTGGAACTTTTAAAATGGAGCTCTCCTTCTAACTGCTAAAATTGGCCAACACTTTTTGAGGTTGGCCTTGAAAAAACTCTTAGAGTTCATAGCTACAGGTTTTTATTCAGGAAAACTCCCCAAAATGCCGGGCACTTGGGGCTCTCTTTTGGGAGCTCTCTTAGTTTACCTCTTCTGGCCCTCCTCTTACCTCCTTCAAAGTTTAATCGTAGCTATAACTTTCCTCTTAAGCGTTATCTCGTCAGACTTTATGGCCAAAGAGCTCTCCCTTAAAGACCCAGACCAAGTGGTAATAGATGAGATTTTAGGAATTGAGTTTACCTTTCTCTTCCTCCACGCTCAAGGGAACTTTAAGCTAACTCTCTTTGGACTTTTGCTCTTTAGAATTATTGATATAATGAAACCGTTTCCCGTTAACTACTTTGAGAAACTTCCGGGCGGTTTAGGGATAACTGCCGACGACGCAGTTGCAGGTTTAATATCAAATGTCCTCTTGAGAGTTCTTGGAGGAGTGTTAAATGTTTAAGAAAGTTTTAGTGGCAAACAGAGGAGAAGTTGCAACGAGGGTGATAAGGGCCTGTAAAGAGCTGGGTATAAAGACTGTTGCAATCTACTCTGAAGTTGACGTTAACTCCCTTCACGTTAAAAAAGCAGATGAAGCCTACCTAATCCACGGAGACCCCATAAAGGCTTACTTAAACTACTACAAGATAGTAGATATTGCAAAAAGAGCAGGGGCAGATGCCATTCATCCGGGCTACGGCTTCTTATCAGAGAGGGCAGACTTTGCAGAGTATGCAAGGAAACACGGAATAGAGTTTATAGGGCCTTCAGTTGAGCACCTAAAAGTTTTTGGAAACAAGATAGAGTCTAAAAAGTTAATGAAGAGTTTAGGAGTTCCGGTAGCCGAAGGGAGCCAAGAACCTATATCTGAAATTAAAGAGGCAAAGGAGATAGCACGGAAGATAGGATATCCGGTTATGATAAAGGCTGCCCACGGGGGAGGAGGTAGAGGCCTCAGGGTTGCCAGGAACGAAAGAGAGCTTGAAGAGCAGTTTTCAATAGCCGTTAAAGAAGCTGAAGCCTCTTTTGGAAAGGGAGAGGTCTTTATTGAGAAGTTTATAGAAAACCCAAGGCACATAGAAATACAGGTAATTGCAGACAAACACGGAAACGTGGTTCACCTTGGAGAGAGGGACTGTTCCTTACAGAGAAGGCACCAAAAGGTGCTTGAGATAGCTCCCTCTCCTGTCTTAACCAAGAGACAGAGGGAAAAGCTCGGGAGAATTTGCGTAGAAGCCGCTAAAAAGATTGGCTACTACGGGGTGGGGACTTGGGAGTTTTTAATGGACAAGTACGGGAACTTTTACTTTATGGAAGTAAATCCCCGCCTTCAGGTTGAACATACGATTACAGAGGAAATTACCGGTATAGACATAGTTCAGGAGCAGATAAGGATAGCGGCCGGTATGGGACTCTCCTTTTCCCAAAAGAATGTAAACATTAACGGCTTTGCGATGCAGTTTAGGATAAATGCTGAGGACCCTACAAAGGACTTTGTCCCCGTTCCCGGAACCATTACCGCCTATTACTCTCCCGGTGGAATAGGAGTAAGGATAGACGGCGTTGTCTATAAAGGTTACAAAATTCCCCCTTACTACGACTCAATGGTTGCAAAGCTCATAGTTTGGGGAAGAAACTGGGACGAGGTGATAAGGCGTTCAAGGAGAGCCCTTGGAGAGTTCGTAATTAGGGGAGTTCCGACCACAATTCCCTTCTTTAAGAAGATATTAAACGACCCTGAGTTTGTTAAAGGGCAGTTTGATACCTCTTTCATAGATAAGAAGATAAAGGACTTTACCTTTATTAAGGAGACAGACCCGGAAGTTTTAGCCCTTGCAATATCAGCTGCAATTGCCGCTCACCACGGCCTTTAGTAAGGAGGTATTATGGGAAGGAAGATAGAGTTTACAGACGTTACTTTAAGGGACGCTCACCAGTCACTTTTTGCAACTAGGATGAAGACGAGGGACATGGTTGACATAGCCCCCGTTATAGATAGGGCGGGCTTTTGGTCTGTTGAGATGTGGGGAGGAGCTACCTTTGACGTCTGTTTAAGGTTTTTAAGGGAAGACCCTTGGGAGAGGTTAAAAGTTTTAAGGAAACTAATGCCCAACTCCCGTCTTCAAATGCTCCTAAGAGGGCAGAACTTGGTAGGCTACCGCCATTACCCTGATGACGTAGTCAGGGCTTTTGTTAGGAAGGCTGCAGAAAACGGAATAGACGTTTTCAGGATTTTTGACGCCCTTAATGACTTAAGGAACGTTGAAGTTGCAGTTGAAACTGCCAAAGAGATGGGAAAGATAGTTGAAGGAGCTCTCTCTTATACTATAAGCCCTGTTCATACTGAAGACCTCTACATAGAGCTTGCCCTTGAATTTAAAGAGATGGGAGCTGACATAATAACGATTAAGGACATGGCAGGGCTCTTATCTCCCGAAAGGGCCTACTCCCTCGTTAAGGCTCTAAAGGAGGAGGTGGGGCTACCTATTCACGTTCATACTCACTGCACAAGTGGAATGGCTGAGATGGCTCAGCTAAAAGCTGCAGAAGCCGGAGCAGACATTTTTGACGTTGCCATCTCTCCTATGGCATCTGATACTTCGCACCCTGCAGTTGAAACTATGGCCTACGCTTTAGGCCAGTTTGGCTACGGGATAGACTTAAACAAAGACGCTTTAAAGAAGATGGCTCAGCACTTTAGGGAGGTAAGGAAAAAGTATAAGAAGTACGACATAGACTTTAAGGGAGTTGATGCTGCCGTTTTAGAGCACCAGATACCCGGAGGAATGATTTCAAACCTGATAAATCAGCTAAAAGAGCAGGGAGCTCTTGACAAGCTTGAGGAAGTTTTAAGAGAAGTTCCTAGAGTTAGAGAGGACTTAGGCTATCCTCCCCTTGTGACTCCTACAAGCCAAATAGTGGGCACTCAGGCTGTCTTAAACGTGCTTGCCGGCGAAAGGTATAAGATGATTACCCAAGAGACGAAGAACTACGTTAAAGGGCTCTACGGAAGACCTCCTGCTCCCATTAAGGAAGAAATAATAAAGAAGGTGTTGGGAGATGAGGAGCCCATAACCTGCAGGCCTGCAGACCTCCTTCAGCCTGAGCTTGATAAGTGTAGAAAGGAAATAGAAGGCCTTGCAAGGAGCGAGGAGGATGTTCTCTCTTACTGCCTCTTCCCTAAGGTGGCTAAAGAGTTCTTTGAGTGGAGAGAAAAGGTTGAAAGGGGAGAGATACCTGCAATTTCGGAAGAAGACCTTTCCGACATGGAAGAGGAAGAAAGGAGATGTCCCCAGCCTTTAGCTCCTACAGAGTTTATAGTCAACGTTCACGGAGAGAGCTACCACGTTAAGATAGCAGGTGTAGGCCACAAGAAAGAGGGTAAAAAGCCTTACTTTATAAAGATTGACGGAAGGCTTGAGGAGGTTGTGGTTGAGCCTCTAGTTGAAGTAGTTCCAACTGGAGAGGAAGTTGAGATAGCAGGTGAGCTTACCTCGTCTTCTAAGAGGCCTAGAGCAGTTAAGGAGGGGGACGTTACCTCTCCTATGCCTGCAAAGGTGGTTGAAATTAAGGTTAAAGAGGGGGACAAAGTTAACGAAGGAGATGTTGTAGCAATAGTTGAAGCTATGAAGATGCAGAACGAAGTTCACGCCCCAATTACAGGGGTGGTCAAAGCTATTTACGTAAAGCCGGGAGATAACGTTAATCCGGACGAAGCTATCATGACCATAGAGCCTGAATAAGTTGCAACTTCCTTTTTAGGGGTTATATTTATGGCAGTCGGGGCGTGGCGTAGCCTGGTAGCGCGCTGGCATGGGGGGCCAGAGGTCGCCCGTTCAAGTCGGGTCGCCCCGACCATTAAATATCGTTTTTTTAAGTTAGAATGGGGATTCTAATCTTTTTAATTGCATTTCTCTTCCCTTTTAGCTCTTACTCTTCTCCCTTAAGTTCAGGTTGGCTTTTAAAAAGGGGACATTACAAACCCTTTGTTCTAGTGAATAACCCGTATAGGAAGTTTGTCCTCTTTATAACCCCTCAAGGGAAGGTCTATAAAGGGAAATGTAGTAGAAGGTCTTTTAACAGAAACAAGTGTAAAATCTTCCCCAGAAAAGCATTTAAGGAGCCCCTTCCTTTAAGGTTCATAATCTTAGAAGAAACCTCGGGAGCTCCCTTACTTATTAAAAGTGGGGTTATTGAATAAATGGTTTCAAAAGTAAAAAGCTACGCTACTTACGGAATAAAGGCCGTACAAGTTTTAGTTGAAGTTGACCTAATTAGAGGCCTTCCTGGAGTCTCCATAGTAGGCTTGCCAGACAGTGCAGTTAAGGAAAGTAAAGAGAGAGTTAAGTCTGCCCTCATAAATAGCGGTTATCCTTTCCCTTTAAAGAAGGTGGTTATAAATTTGGCACCTGCAGACCTTAAAAAGGAAGGGACGGTTTACGACCTTCCCTTGGCTTTAGGAATTTTGGCCTCTGCCGGAATTTTAAGGACCGAGAGTTTGGATGACTACCTTATAGCCGGGGAGCTCGGTTTAGGCGGGGAGCTCCACCCAGTAAAGGGAGTTCTCTCTGCAGCCCTTTTAGTAAAAGAGCTCTCCCTTAAAGGCCTTTTAGTTCCCAAAGCCAATGCTGAAGAAGCCCTTTTAATAGATGGTATAGACGTAATTCCCCTTTCAAACTTAAAAGAAGCCGTGGATTTTTTAAACGGAGAGATAAAGATAGAGCCTTTCAAAGGCTCTTCTGTTTCCTCTTCTACCCTCAACTTCTCCGTTGATATGGCAGATGTTGTTGGTCAGTTCCACGCCAAAAGAGCTCTTGAAATAGCCGCTGCCGGCAGGCACAACGTTTTTATGGTTGGCCCTCCTGGTTCAGGGAAAACGATGCTGGCACGGCGTCTTCCTACGATAATGCCCCCTATGACTAAGGAAGAGATAATTGAAACCAGCCAAGTTTACTCGGTTGCAGGCTTAACTTCACAAGTGCCCGTTCTAACCAGGCCCTTTAGGGCACCTCACTCTACCGCCTCTGACGCTTCAATAATCGGTGGGGGAAGCGTAGTAAAGCCTGGAGAGGTAAGCTTAGCCCACAACGGAGTCCTCTTTATGGACGAGTTTCCAGAGTTTAAAAGGAGCGTTCTTGAAGCTTTAAGACAGCCTTTAGAAGACAAGGTTGTAGTTGTTTCAAGAGCTTCAGGTTCTTATACCTTTCCCGCAGACTTCCTCTTAGTTGCTGCAAGTAATCCCTGTCCCTGCGGGTATTACGGTTTCTCTGACGGGAAGAACTACTGTAGATGTTCTCCCGTTCAGGTCAAAAGGTACCGCTCAAAGCTCTCTGGTCCCATAATGGATAGAATTGACATAAAAGTCTCAGTCCCTGCTGTAAAGCCTGAAGACTTTAAAAACTCCTCTTCTGAGCCTTCTTCAAAGATAAGGGAAAGGGTAATGGAGGCGTATGAAGTTCAGAAAAGGAGGTTTAGGGGCCTTAAAATTTCCTTTAACGGACAGATGGGAAGGAGAGAGATAAAGAAGTTCTGCATTTTAACTTCTGAAGCGGAGGAACTCCTCGTTAGTGCCGTTAACTCAATGGGCCTTTCTGCCCGCTCCTACGACAGGATATTAAAACTTGCTAGGACAATTGCAGACCTTGAGCTTTCAGAGAAGATAGAAGAAAGCCATGTAGCAGAGGCCCTAAGTTATAGAGATGTTTAAGCTTGACATTGTTGATTTCGGGATTTAAACTTAGCGTAGCTAAATTGGAAGGCAGTTTGCGGAACACAAGAAGCCCCGGAAGGCATGCCGTTTCTGCCTTCTGGGGCTTTTTTAATTTAAAGAAACTTTAAAGAGAGGTAAGGACACATGGAGAAACTCACAGGAACAGTAAAGTGGTTTGACTCAAAGAAAGGATACGGCTTTATCACGGCCGACAACGGACAGGACATCTTCGTTCACTACACAGGTATTTTGGGAGAAGGTTTTAGGTCCCTTGAAGAGGGAGAGAGAGTTTCCTTTACTATTACCGAGAGCGAAAAGGGACTTAAAGCTACTAATGTAGAGAGACTTTAAGTCTTTATTGAATTTGCCTAAAATTGATTGCCACGGTTCCGTCTGAAACGGCGGCGGTTCCGTGGCAATTTTTATTTTAACTTAGGGAGAGAAACATGAGTTTTGACTTTAGTCAGCTAAACGAAAAAGTGCAGAAAGCTTTGGAAGAGATGGGGTTTGAGGAACCTACTCCTATTCAGAGGGAAGCAATTCCTTTGCTCCTTAAAGGTGAAGACCTTGTAGGTCAAGCCCAAACAGGAACCGGGAAGACTGCAGCCTTTGGCCTTCCGATAGTTGAAAGGATATCTCCCAGGGAAAGGGGAGTTAAGGCAATAATCCTTACTCCTACGAGAGAACTTGCTATTCAGGTAGCCCACGAGATATCCTTAATGGGCAAGTATAAGGGAGTTTCTGCCTACCCTATTTATGGGGGAGTTTCCATAGACAAACAGTTAAATGTCCTTAAAAAAGGACGACATCAAATAATAGTTGGAACCCCAGGTAGGGTTAAGGACCTTATTAACAGGGGGATTTTGAAGCTTGACAAGGTAAGGTTTGCCGTTTTAGATGAGGCAGACCAGATGCTTGACATGGGATTTATTGAAGATATTGAGGAGATACTTTCAAAGACTCCTGAGAACAAGCAGACCATGCTCTTTTCTGCTACTATGCCTTACGAAATCAGAAAGCTTATAGATAATTACTTGAGGCCCGGATATAAAACCGTTAAAGTTGGTAAACAGCTTATAACTCCTAAGGTAAAGCAAAGGCTCCTTTTGGTTGACAGTAAAGATAGACTTAAGGTCCTTGAAAAACTCCTTAAAGAGAACTCCCGTGTTCCTACTATCGTTTTTGTTAGGACTAAAAAGGATGCAGCTTTGTTGGAAAAGGAGTTAAGGGATAGAGGAATAAACGCTAGGGCAATTCACGGAGACCTTTCCCAGAGGCAAAGGGAAACTGTTATGGGACTTTTTAGAAAAGGTAAGGTTAATGTTTTGGTAGCCACAGATGTGGCAGCGAGGGGAATTGACATTAAAAATGTTGGTCTTGTGGTTAACTACGAGCTTCCGGAAAACCCTGAAAGTTATGTTCACAGGATAGGGAGAACGGGAAGGGCAGGAAGAGAAGGAACTGCAATAAGTTTAGTTGCTGAGAACGAGAAGAGAAGGGTCTACAGGATAAAAGGATTAAGAAACGTTAAATTTGAAAGGTTTAAGGTTAACGACTTAGAGGAAGTTAAGAGTAAAGTTGAAAGGAACCTTGAAAGGGAAGTTCCAAAGCAAGTTAAGGAGCTTGCTAAGGAGCTCCTTAACCGCTACGACTCAGAGAGTCTGGTCTCTTCTCTGATTTTAGAACTTATGAAGTAATTTTAACGTTTAAGCCTGTCCTCCGATAATTTAAAGAAAGCAAGGAGGCAGCCTTGATTGAAAAGACTTTAGACTTGTCAAAGTTCCTCCTTTCGGTTTCCTCTATGAATGCCCTTGCAGACCCTATTTTAAGTGACCACAACTATAGGGTGGCCTATCTATCCTTTTTAATCGCTCGGGAGATTACTTATAACAACGAATTTCTTGCTAATGTAATTATTGCGGGGCTCCTTCACGACATAGGCCTTTTCCTCTTTTCTTCTAAAGAAGACATTGTTATGGTTAAAAGTCCGGAGCTTGATGAAGAGGGAAAGAGAATTCACCTTCACGCTGAGCTTGGTTATAGGTTGTTAAAGGAGTTTCCTTTCTTTTCAAAGGCTGCCCTTATTATAAGACATCATCACTATTCCTACGAAAAGTTTATGAAAAACAGGAGTAAAGTTCCCTATTCTTCCCAAATACTCCACATTGCTGACAGAATAGACATTTTTATGTCAAAAAGAGCCTCTATTGAAGATAATCCTTTTAAAGAAGTCCTTAAAACAAAAGACATTTTAAAGGAATATCTCCTTAGAATCTCTCCGAAAGTCGTTGATAGGCGTCTTGTAGAACTGTTTATAGATAGGTTTGCTGACAAGGAAGCCCTTTGGTATGAGCTTTACTCTCGGGAGTGTCTGTTGGAATCTCTCCAGCGTTTCCTCTCCGATTTTTCTCAGAAGTTGCCCTTTGACGCTTTTTTTGAGCTTGCGAGAATTTTCGCTTACCTTATAGACTTTAAAAGCCCTTTTACTGCTACTCACTCTTCGGGAGTATCTCAAACTGCTACTACTTTAGCTTCCCTTTTTAAGTTCTCTTCTCAAGAGTTAAAACTCATGAGAGTTGCAGGTCTCCTTCATGATGTCGGGAAGATAGCAATTCCAAAAGAGATACTTGAGAAGCCCAGAAGGCTTGACTTTGAAGAGATGAGCGTTATGAAAAGCCATGTTTATTTCTCTTACAAGATTCTTTCCAAGTTGGAAGTTGGAAGGGAAATAGTTGAGTGGGCTTCTTATCACCACGAAACCCTTGACGGTAGAGGATATCCATTTAGGTTAAAGGCAGCTGAACTTCCTTTAGGTTCAAGGATAATGGCAGTTGCAGACGTTTTTGCCGCACTTAAGGAAGATAGACCTTACAAAAAGGGGCTCTCTAACGAGAAAGCCCTTAGGATTGTTAAGGAACTCTCTGAAAAGAACAAACTTGATAAGAGGGTAGTTAACGCTTTAATTGATAACATAGGTAAAGTTGAAGCTTCAAGGAAAATCTCCCAAGAAAAAGCGACTTCACTTTATAAATCTTTAAGGGAAACTGTTAATAGGTTTAAAGCCTCCTGAATTTTCTGTACCTTTCCTTTATAAGCTCTTCTTCGGAAAGGTTTTTCAGGGAAGTTAGGGCTCTCCCAACTGCCTCTTTAAAGTTCTTAAAAGTCTCTTTCCAGTTTGTATGGGCTCCTTCTAAGGGCTCAGGAATTACCTCGTCTATCACCCCGAGCTTTAAGAGCTCTTGAGCTGTGAGTTTTAGCGCTTCACTTGCTTCCTTTACTTTCTCTTGGGACTGCCAAAGGATTGCGGCACATCCTTCGGGGGATATTACAGAGTAAATTGCGTTTTCAAGCATAAGTAGTTTGTTTGCAACGCTTATTGCAAGAGCTCCTCCGCTTCCTCCTTCCCCTATAACTACGCTTACTATGGGCACTTTAAGTTTGGCCATTTCGTAAAGGTTTCTGGCTATGGCTTCAGATTGGCCGTGTTCTTCAGCCTCTATCCCGGGAAAGGCACCTGGAGTGTCAACTAAAGTTATTATGGGTATCCTGAATTTCTCTGCTAACTTCATCACTCTTAGGGCTTTCCTGTAGTCTTCAGGAAGGGGCATTCCAAAGTTCCTCTCTATTTTTTCCTTTGTATCCCTTCCCTTTTCCTGTCCTATTATGCAGACGCTTTGACCGTTAAACTTGCCAAAGCCGGATATTATTGCCTTTCCGTCTCCGTAGTGTCTGTCTCCGTGGAGCTCTATAAAGTCTGTAAAAACTCCTTTAATGTAGTCTATTGCGTGGGGCCTGTTTGGGTGGCGTGCAAGCTGGACTCTATCCCAAGCAGTTAGGTTGGAGTAAAACTCCTCTATTTTCTTTTTGAACTTATTTTCAATTTCCTCTATTAAGGCAGGTTCGTGTTTGCCCAAAGCTTTTAACTCCTCTATTTTCTTTCTCAGTCTCTCTACCTGTCTTTCAAACTCTGTCAACCTGCTCATTTTTTCAACCTCAGACCAGCCTAATTCTCTCTTTTGGTATTAGTTTCTGAAGTTCATTTAGTACTTTACCTTCAACTGGTAAAAGGTAGTCCGGTGGAAGTTGCAATTTTACAAAACAGTCTGGGAGTTCTGCTTCAATTATGACTTCCTTTCCCTTCGGAGAAGAGTGCTTTTCAATTAGCTCTTTTATAGAGTTTAGGAGCTCCTCTGTAATCTCTTCTCCTTTAAGCTTTATGGTTATAGAGTTTGCTTTTTGGGAAAGGAGCTCCCTTAAAGGTATAATCTCTTTTGCAATTATGCTTTTACTCTCTTCCTCTTCCCTTATAACTCCCTTTACGCTAACTACGTTCCCCTCTGTTAGGTAGTGGGAAACCTCTTTATATAGACTCGGAAAGACAAGTAAGGAAGCTGTTCCTTCAAGGTCTGAGAGCTCTACCGTTGCCCAGAGCTCTCCCCTTTGGGTCCTCCTTGTCTTTACTTCAGTTATCGCTCCTGCCAGTAAAACCTCTTGAGAATCCTTCCACTCCTCCTTTTCCCCCGTAGAGTTAAATCCAAACTCTATAAAACCTTGATATTCAAGTAGTGGGTGTCCCGACAGGTAAAAGCCTATAGACTGCCTTTCGTACTCAAGTTTTAAGTTCTCCGGCCAAGGTTCAACTTTGGGGAACTCCTTTTCAACTATCTCCTCTTCTCCCCCAAAAAGGCTCATTAAACCTTTACTCTTACTCTTTTGAATGCTCTGTGCTACAGATATTGCCTTGTCAAGCGCTGCTAAGTTCTCTGCCCTTGAGCGTCCCGTTGAATCAAAAGCTCCTGCCTTTATTAAAGCTTCAACAACTTTCCTGTTTACAGTTTTAAGGTCAACTTTCTGGCAAAAGTCGTAAATATCACTAAACTCTCCCTTCTCCTTCCTTACCTCTTCTATGTGTCGTGCTGCTTTTTCTCCAACTCCTTTAATTCCTGCAAGGCCAAACCTTATCCCTCCCTCTTCTATTTCAAAAAAGGCACCGCTTCTGTTGACATCTGGAGGCAAGACCTCTATTCCGTTCTCTTTACAGTCCTTTATGAACTTAACTATCTCGTTTGTCTTATCGTAATCTATAGAGAGCATTGTGGCAAAGAGCTCTTTAGGGTAGTGAGCTTTCAGGTAGGCGGTTATGTATGCCAAAAAGCCGTAAGCTGCCGAGTGGGACTTGTTAAAGCCGTACTCTGCAAACTTTGCTATGTCGTCAAAAAGCTTTTCTATCTTCTCTTTAGGGTAGCCCCTCTCAACTGCTCTGCTTACGAAAATCTCCCTCTGCTCCTCCATTATCTCCTTTTTCTTTTTACCCATTGCCCTTCTTAAAAGGTCTGCTTCTCCCAAGGAATAACCGGCAAGTATGTTTGCAATTTGCATTATCTGTTCTTGGTAGATAAAGAGGCCGTAAGTCTCCTTTAGTACTGGTTCAAGCTCCGGGAATATGTAGTCAACTTCTTCTTGGCCGTGCTTTCTCTTTATGTAGCTCTCTGCCATTCCAGAGTTTAAAGGCCCAGGTCTATAAAGGGCTACTAAAGCTATTATGTCCTCAAAAACGCTTGGCTTTAACCTCTTCATTAAGTTTCTCATTCCCCTTGATTCAAGCTGGAACACCCCTACCGTGTTTCCCTCCTGGAGGAGTTTAAATGTTTTCTCGTCGTCTAAAGGTATTTTCGTTGGAACTATATCTACTTTGTGGCGTTCCTTAATTAACTTTATCGTCCTGTCTATTATTGTTAAGGTCTTTAGGCCCAAAAAGTCCATTTTTAAGAGTCCTAAAGACTCAATCTGTCCCATGTCATATTGGGTTGTAATGTCTCCATCTTTACTCTTTGCAAGGGGGATGTAGTCTGTTAGAGTCTCTGGAGCTATAACCACTCCCGCTGCGTGAACTCCCGTTTGCCTTGTTAGTCCTTGAAGTCTCTTTGCTATCTTTATAAGCCTGTCTATGGTGGGGTCTTTTTCTGCCATTTCCCTTATTTCAGGAGCTTTTTCAACTGCCTCTTCAATGCTTTTTGCGTCCTCTGGAATTAGTTTTGCTATTCTGTCAACTTCTTTAGGTAAAAGTCCCAAAACCCTTCCAACGTCCCTTACCACCATCTTTGTTTTCATAGTTCCGAAAGTTATTATCTGGCAGACCTTGTCTTTACCGTACTTCTCCCTAACGTATTCAATTACCCTGTCCCTTCCCTCTTGACAAATGTCAACGTCAATGTCAGGCATAGTTACCCTTTCAGGGTTAAGGAACCTCTCAAAGAGGAGGTTAAACTTTAGCGGGTCAATGTCGGTTATCCCTATTGCGTATGCAACCAAGGAGCCTGCAGCAGAACCTCTTCCCGGGCCTACTGGTATTCCGTTTCTCTTTGCCCAGTTTATAAAGTCCCAAACTATGAGGAAGTATCCCGGAAATCCCATGTTGTTTATTATCTTTAGTTCGTGGTAGAGCCTTTCGTAGTATTTCTTTTGGGTTTCTCTGTCTGTTATTCCCTGTTCTTTAAAGCGCCTTTCTAAGCCCTTTTCTGCTAGCTCTTTAAGGTATGCAAAGTAGTCGTAGCCTTCTGGAACTTTGTATTTAGGTAGGAGGTATTCTTTGTTTTCAAAGGTGGAAAGGGTTCCATCTACCTTCTCGGCTATTTTAAGGGTGTTAAATACTGCGTGGGGAACTTCTTTGAAAGTTTTATACATCTCTCTGGCGTCTTTAAAGTAGAACTCTTTGCTGGGAAAGCGCATTCTCTTTTCGTCTGTCAGTTTTTTCCCAGTTTGAAGACAGAGTAAAACGTCGTGAGCTTCCCAGTCCTCTTTGTTTAGGTAGTGAGCGTCGTTTGTTGCCACTACTTCTATGTCAAGTTTCTTAGAAAGCTCTAGTAAGAACTTGTTAGCTTTCGCTTGTTCTTCTATTCCGTGGTATTGGAGTTCAAGGTAGAAGTCTTCTCCAAAGAGCTCCTTATACCACTTTGCTGCTTCCTCTGCTTCTTTCTCCTTTCCTTGAAGGAAAAGTAGTGGAACCTCTCCCTGAATGCAGGCTGAAAGGGCTATTAAACCTTCGGAGTGCTTTTCAAGAACTTCTTTGTCTATCCTCGGTTTGTAGTAGAAACCTTCCGTAAAACCTATCGTGCTTAACTTCATTAAGTTTTTAAGGCCTGTATCGTTCTTCGCTAAGAGTATCAGGTGATAGCTTCCCTTTTCACCTTCTCCCTTTTTCTTGTCAAACCTGCTTCCTTTTGCTATGTAAAACTCTTGGCCGATTATGGGTTTTACACCTTCCTCTTTACACTTCTTGTAAAGTTCGTATGAGGCAAACATGTTTCCGTGGTCGGTGATTGCAACGGCAGGCATGCCGTATTCTTTTGCTTTCTTTGCTAGGTCTCCTACCTTTATTGCCCCGTCAAGTATTGAATACTGCGAGTGTAAGTGAAGGTGGACAAAGTCTCCGCTCTTTACCATCTCTTTTCTCCCAGACTTTGGTCTAATAGAAATTATGCCAATTTTAAGTATTTACACCTTTCGTTTCTCTTTGTTAGAATTTGCCAAAAATAGAGAGAGGGAGAATGAAAAAAGATTTCCTCTTGGACTGGGGCTTTGGTAAGCTGGCTTTCCTTGGAGCTCTCTTGATTTTAGTAATACTCTTGTCCCTCTTCGTAGTCCTGTATAAAGAGTCTTCCTTAGCCATTCACACTTTTGGAGTTTGGAAGTTTATAACTTCCAAAGTGTGGAATCCCCCTATGGAGAAGTTTGGGGGAGCTCCTGCCATATTTGGAACTATTGTAAGTACGGTAATATCCATCCTAATAGCGGTTCCGGTTGCAATAGGAATTGCCATTTTCCTTACGGAGATATCCCCTTACCCCTTAAGGACTCCAGTTGGAGTTGCCGTGGAGCTCCTTGCCGCAATTCCAAGCATTATCTACGGCATGTGGGGACTCTTTTTCTTCGCCCCCTTCATGAGGGATAAACTTCAGCCTATTATCCACGCTACTTTAGGAAAACTTCCCTTAATTGGCCACTGGTTCTCAGGCTACACGCCAGGAATAGGACTCTTAACTGCCTCAATAGTCCTATCAATAATGATACTTCCCTTCACTGCTGCAATAGCCAGAGACTCCTTCAACATGGTTCCTCCCATCCTAAAGGAATCTGCCTATGCCCTTGGAGCTACCAAGTGGGACGTTATGAAAGACGTAGTTATACCTTACGCAAAACTCGGAGTTATAGGCGGGATAATTCTCTCTTTAGGAAGAGCCTTAGGTGAAACTATGGCTGTGACCTTTGTAATGGGTAATCAACCGGTAATTCCTACTTCCCTACTTGAGCCTGCTACCTCAATAACAGTTACCCTTGCAAATGAGTTTACTGAAGCGGACACTAACCTTTACCTTTCAAGCCTTTTCTACTTAGCCTTAATTCTCTTCGTTATGAGCTTCTTCGTAATAGTTATTGGAAAGTTCCTCTTCCTTAAGAAGGTAGAGAGGTAGTTGTGGACGCGTTTACAAAGAGGAAAATAGTTAACGCCGTAGTTCTTGTGTTGTCAACCCTTGCAGCACTTCTAGGTTTAGTGTGGCTTTTTTGGATACTTGGGACTCTCTTATACAAAGGTCTTTCCTCCCTTTCCATTGAAGCAATCATCGGTCCTCCTCCTTCACCGGGAGATAACACAGGAGGCTTAAGGCACGCGATAGTTGGCCAGACTCTAATAGTGCTCTTTGCCACCTTAATAGGAATCCCTATAGGGATAATAGCTGGAACTTACCTTTCAGAGTACGGTAAAGGAAGCAGAATTGCAAACATAATAAGAGATCTTTCTGATGTCTTAATGAGCGTTCCTTCAATAGTAGTGGGAACCTTCGTTTATGCGATAATGGTTAAACCTTTGGGCCACTTTATGGGAATAGCCGGTTCAGTCTCTTTAGCCATAATGATGATACCTATCATAGTTAGAACTACTGACGATATGTTAAGGATGGTTCCCCCTGAACTTAGAGAGGCAGCTTATGCCCTTGGTGCTACCAAGTTTAAGGTTATTAAGGACGTAGTTTACAGGGCTGCCATTACTGGGATAATGACCGGAGTAATCCTCTCTGTGGCAAGGATAGGTGGAGAAACGGCGCCTTTACTCTTTACCTCCTTTAACAACAACTTCTTCACCCTCAATATGTTTCAACCCATAGCTTCATTAACGGTTACCATGTACGACTACGCAATGAGCCCTTATAAATACTGGCAAGACTTAGCTTGGGTTGCAGCAATTCTCCTTACCTTTGGCGTTTTAGGAGCAAACATACTCGGCAGGCTAATTGCCCACTACAAGTTTAAGAAGTAGGAGGAAAAATGGAGTTTGATGTAAAAGAACGCTTTGTCATAGAGCCAAAAGAGTCCCCAAAGTTAGTTGTTGATAAACTCAACTTCTATTATGGAGAAAAGAGAGCTTTAAAAGACATATCCTTTAAGATTCCTGAAAAGAAAGTTACCGCCCTTATTGGTCCTTCTGGCTGCGGGAAAACCACTCTTCTTAGGTGTTTCAACAGAATGCACGACCTTTACCCTGGGAACAGGTACGAGGGGAAAATCCTTCTTGACGGAGAGAACATCCTTGAGAAAAACTACGACCTTATAAAGCTCAGAAGCAGGATAGGAATGGTTTTTCAGAAACCTACCGCCTTTCCAATGTCAATCTTTGATAACGTTGCTTACGGTTTAAGGTTAAAAGGCATAAAGAACAAGGGAGAGCTTAAAGACAGAGTTGAAAAGGCCCTTAAAGATGCAGCCCTCTGGGATGAGGTAAAGGACAGGTTGAAAGACCCTGCTTCCGGCCTTTCGGGGGGACAACAGCAGAGGTTGTGTATAGCAAGAGCTATAGCTGTTGAGCCTGAGGTTTTGCTCTTTGATGAGCCTACAAGTGCCTTAGACCCAATTTCAACTGCAAAAATTGAAGAGCTTGTAGTTAGCTTCAGGGATAGGTTAACTATCGTCATAGTAACCCATAACATGCAGCAAGCTGCAAGGGTGTCAGACTATACGGCTTTTATGTACTTAGGAGAGCTTATAGAGTTTAATAAGACTGAGGAGATGTTTATTACTCCTAAAGTTAAGTTAACCGAAGATTACATAACCGGTAGGTTCGGTTAAAGATATAAAGCTACCTTTCAATTCCCGCCCTTCCTTCTCTATTCTTGACTATTAAAAGTTTTTTATCTTAAAATTAACTTAACTACTCATTTACAGAATGTTTACAAAATTTTTACGATTTGATAACATACTACTTAACTACCACCTTAGAGGAGTTAGTTGAGATGCTTTATAGCTTCATAGTCTTTATAGGAGTTATCGGTTTTCTCGGTTTAGCTTTGTGGATAATGTCGGTTGCTGTTGCCCCTAAAAATCCCCATCCAGTTAAAGAGGACACTTACGAGTGTGGTCTTCCTGCACCGGAGCCCATAATAGCCAGCGTTAACTTTCAGTACTACTTTTACGCAATCATCTTCATAGCAATGGACATAGCAGGGGTCTTTTTTGTTCTCTACTCCGTAGGGAAAGGGGACCCAAAGTTTGGTTGGATTTTTATTCTCTTTTCACTACTCCTTATGGTTCCTCTTTCCTACATAATGATTGGAGGAAATAGAAGATGATATTAAAGTTCTTTGACTGGAGTAGGTCAAACTCTCCTTGGGGAGTTCATTTCTGTAGCGGATGCTGTTCCTTGGAGGTTCTTGCTTTAATGGGACCGAGGTTTGACTGGGAAAGGTACGGTTTTATGATGACTCCCAGTCCAAGGCAGGCCGATTTCATAATCGTTACTGGCTTAGTTTCACGGAAAGTATTGCCTGTTCTTTTAAGAGTTTATCAGCAGATGCCTGAACCGAGATATGTTTTTGGAATGGGAGCCTGTGCCGCAGGAGGAGGTCCTTATTGGGACTCTGATTTCGTTGCCGTTGACGTTTCCCAGTACATACCTTTTGACGTATTTGTTGCAGGCTGTCCTCCAAATCCGGAGGCTACCCTTGAAGGCTTTTTGAGGCTTAAGGAGATAATCCTTAGAGATAGAGAGAATGCTGCTAAGAGGTACCCAAGCAAAATGGAGCAAATAGAGTACTAAGAGGTGGTTATGCTTGAAGAAGTAAAGGAGAAGGTATCAAGCAAGTTTGGCTTTCAATGCGAGGAATACGATACCAATATCTTGCTTGTTCACTGCACTAAAGAGAGGCTAAGGGAGTTAGTCTCTTACCTTAAAGAGCTTGGCTTTAACTACCCACATACAGTTTCTGTTGTTGACTATACTCCTAAAGGTAATGGATTCCAGGTTAACTATGTTCTTGAAAACTTAGAAGAGAAAAACCTTGTTATGGTAAGGGTAGAGCTTCCAGAAAATGACCTTTCAGTTCCTACGGTTTCAGATATTTTCCCTCCTTTACAGCCTCACGAAAGGGAAGCTTGGGAGATGTTCGGTATAGACTTTATAGGTAATCCAAGGCTTGAAGTTATGTTGCTCCCTCAATGGGCAAAAGGGCTTTTCCCTTTAAGGAAGTCTTACGACTTTAAAAAACATAGAAAGCCTACTAAGGAGAAAAAGTGATGGGAAGTAGCATCGCTACTGCTGGTTATACTTTTGTTGTAGAGGAGACTAAAGAGGTTGTAGGGGAAGACCTGGGTCTTTTGCAGGAGAAACTTCTCCAGTTAAACTGGGGTGTTCAGCATCCGGCTTCAGGTCCTATGAGGTTAAAGGTCTGGGTTGACGGAGACGAGGTTGTTAAGGTTGACCCAGACATAGGCTATGTTTTAAGGCTCCTTGAAAAGCTTGTTGAATACAGAACTTGGATAAACGCAATAGTTAATGTTGAGAGAGCTTGCTTTATGGATGACTTTGGAACTATGACTGGTTATTCCATAGCTGCTGAGAAGATAGCCGGAGTTGAGGTTCCTAAAAAAGCTGATTATGTAAGAACTATACTCTGTGAAGGAGGGAGGATAGTAAGCCACCTTATAGGCCTTGGTAGTTTCGTTGGAGTTATGGGGGTTCATACCCCTATGCAGTGGGCTTTAATTGCCAGGGAGAAGTTCCTTGATGCCTTTGAGACCTTTTCTGGGCAAAGGATTGCAACTTCTTCAATAGTTCCCGGGGGAGTTAGGTACGAGCCTACAGGGAAGTTTATTGAGAAGATGGTAGTTGCCGTTGACTATTTGGAAAAGGAATTCATACCAAGGTATGAAGAGGTCTTTGTTGATAACCCCACTTTAAAAATAAGGTCAGTTGGAGTTGGAAAGGTAAGTAAGGAAAAAGCTATTGAAATTGGCCTTGCAGGGCCAGCTTTAAGGGCTAGCGGAGTAGCTTCTGATATCAGGAAGGATTACCCTTACGCTGCTTACGGTGAGCTTGACTTTAAGGTAATTACGAAGGAAGAAGGAGATTCTTACGCCAGATACCTTGTGATATGGGAAGAGCTTAAAGAGTCTGCAAAGATAATAAGGCAGGCTATAGAAGGTTTACCTGAAGGAGATTACAGGACAAAGTTCCCTATTAAAGTTCCGCAAGGGGAAGCTTACGTTAACGTTGAGTGGGCAAGAGGGTGTTTTGGTTTTCACCTCGTAAGTGAAGGAGGGACCGGACCTTACAGGTTAAAGATGAGAGCTCCTTCCTTTGCGAACCTTTGGGCTATGCCTGAGATAATGAAGAACGTAAAGCTTGCCGATGTTCCCGTGATTTTTGCTTCCCTTTACATGTGCCACGGGGATATAGATAGGTAGGAGGATTGATATGGAAGCGTGGTTGAAAGCTCTCTTTTTCCCAGGATTTCTCTTTCTTTTAGTTGTTTTCTTAATGATATTCTACTTTGAGAGGAAGATTTTGGCAGACGTTCATCTTAGAACTGGACCATACTATGTAGGTAAGTGGGGAATCCTTCAGACAACGGCTGACGTGTTTAAGCTCCTTCAGAAAGAGTTTATCATTCAGAGGAGGGCAAATAAGCTCCTCTTTTCCCTCATACCCTTTGTTGCTTTCCTCCTCGTTGTGGCGTTAATTGCCTTCATACCCTTTTCTGAGAACCTATGGGTCGTTAGTACCAGCTTTGACCTACTGATAATTCTTGCCCTTGTTACAGGTATGCCTCCTGTCTTCTTCTATGCAGGTTGGGCTTCAAAGAGCAAGTACTCTTTCATCGGGGGACTTAGGGTAGTAAATCAGATGATTTCAGGTGAAATTCCCCTTTGGCTCTCTGCCCTTTCTGTTGCCGTTTTCTTTGGTACTTTAAACAACCTTGAAATAGTGAAAGAAAGTTCTTTCTTGTCCTTCTTAGTTTTGCTTCCAGCTTTTTTAATCTTTATAACTTCAACTTTGATAGTTACAGATAGACCTCCCTTTGACATACCGGAAGCTGAACAGGAGGTAGTTTACGGTTTCTTAACAGAGTTTGGGGGATTTAACTACGCAATTTTAGTTCTTTCAAAGCTTGTAGAGCTCTTTGCTCTCTACTGTGTGGCCGTTATACTCTTTTTAGGTGGATTTAAAGGTCCTGTACTGCCGGGGATTGTCTGGTTCTTCATAAAAATTGCTTTTCTCTACTTGTTTACTTTTGTGGTCAGAGCTTCTACTCCCCGTATAAGGATGGACCAACTTCTTCGTTTTTGCTGGAAGGTTTTAACTCCTCTTGCTCTGCTGAACTTGGCCTTTGTGATACTTATTAAGATGTTCCTATTCTAAAAAAGGAGAGGTGAAATGGAGATAAAAGAGGCGTTAATGGTACCTTTTGAAGCTACTAAGAAGGTGATAAGGGTAACTAAGGCTCTATTTGCTCCGAAAGCTACTGAGGTCTGGTGGGATAAGGGAGTTAAAAGGGAACTCCACTACAGGGGAAAGCACATAATTAAAGCTGAGCTTTGTATAGGCTGTTCAATGTGTGCAAGGGCTTGTCCTGTTAACTGTATAGAGATGGTCCCTACGGGAGTTAAGAAACCAAGGGCAGTTCCTAAAGTTAGAGGGAACGAGTGTATATTCTGTGGGCTCTGTGAGGACGCTTGTCCTACAAAGCCTGAAAAGGCAATTAAGCTTACCGATAACTACAGCATGATTGTAGAACCTGGAACTTGGGATAACCTTTACCAGTTTGTTTTTGAGCCGGAAGGTTTGGAAGAGGCTATAGAGAAGGCAAAGAAAATGGAAGAGATGATAGAAAAGAAAAAAAGAGAGGCTTTAAAGAAAAAGCAGCTTGAGGACAAGAAGGGAGAGGAGAAATGAGCGGGAACATCTATTTCTGGATTATATACGCCATAATAATTTTCTCTGCGATAATAGCCCTTGAAGCGTCTTCCCTTTTGTGGGCAGCTGTCTCTTTTGTTGTCCTCCTTTCAGAGATTTCACTTGTTTACTTTGGTTTAAACATGCCGGTTCTTGGAGGTGTTCAGCTTGCTATTTACGCAGGTGGCGTTACTATACTTGTCCTCTTTGCTATTATGATGATTGGTGAGAGCTACAAAAAGCCTCCTGGAAAAGCTGTTAGGGCAATAGTTCTCAGTTTCTCTCTCCTTATTGTCGGTGTTATCCTGAGTTTCCTAAGTGCTATAGATACATTTCCTTTTAAGACTTACTCTACGGAGCTCCTTGGAACTGTCTTCGTTGAGAAGTACTCCTTCTTTACCTTGGTTTTAGGCTTTATAGTTGCGGCAATACTTTACATGGCAAACGCCATAATTACAAAGAAGAGGGAGGCGGAGAAAGATGCTTCTAGAAGCTGACGTTCACGCTTACTTATTTCTCTCCTTTTCCCTGCTTGCCGTAGGGGTTTACGGGCTCCTCTCTAGGAAGTCTGTAATAAGGATGCTCTTTGCGGTAGAGATGATAATAAATGCTGCAAATATAAACTTCGTGATTTTCTCTGCCCAGAGAAACATAGACGGTGAAGTGTTTACCTTCTTCACCATAGGTTTAGCTGCTTTAGAGGCTGCCGTAGGTCTTGCGATAGTTATAGTGTTTTATAAACGCTTTGGTGAAGTTATCCCTTCAAAAATTAAGAACTTGAGGTGGTAGGGATGGTGAGTATAGTTTACGCAACCATTGCAGTTTTCTTCTTGGGCAGTATTCTGGCCTTCTTAATAGGTCACTACTTTAAAAAGTGGGCTTCGTTTTGGGTTGCAGCTATAACGGGACTTTTAGGCTTTCTCTTTTCCTGCTACATAGCTTTGAACTTAGGTGAAAAGCCGATAATCCATCATTTTAACTGGTTCTCTTTTGGACACTTTAAAGTTCCCCTTGGGATTTACGTTGACAACTTAGCCATTATTATGGCCTTGATTGCCACAGGCATTGGCTTTTTAGACATTATTTTCTCACGGGGTTATATGGAGGAAGATGAGAGCCCAGAAAGGTATTACTTTGAGAAGCTGTTCTTTATTGGTTCAATGGTAGGTTTAGTGTTTGTTAGCAACTTACTTGGGCTTTACATCTTCTGGGAAGGCGTTGGTTTATGCTCTTACCTCTTAATTGGGTACTGGTACTGGAAAAAAAGTGCCGCTGAGGCTGCACTTAAAGCCTTTGTTATGACGAGGTTTGGCGATGTATTTATGCTTGCAGGGATAATAGTTGCTTGGGTTTTCCTTGGAACTATAAACTTTCAAGAACTTAACGGTTTGGCTTTGGCAGGTGTCTTTAGCGTTAAGCTGGGCTTAATCATATCTGTTCTCCTCTTTATAGGAGCTATAGGTAAGTCTGCACAGTTTCCCCTTTTCCCTTGGCTCCTTGACGCTATGGAAGGTCCAACTACTGTTTCAGCGTTAATACACGCGGCTACGATGGTTAACGCCGGCGTTTATATGGTCGCTAGGCTATTTCCTTTCTTTGACTACTCACACGCTTTAATAGTTGTGGCCTTTGTAGGAGCTCTCTCAGCCTTTATTGCTGCTACGGGAGCTCTTGCCCATACGGAGATAAAGAAAATACTTGCCTTCTCCACAATGGAGCACTTGGCTTTAATGTTTGTTGCTTTAGGTGTAGGTTCTGCCGTTGCAGGAGTATTTCACCTTATGAACCACGCCATATTTAAAGCCCTACTCTTTTTGGCTGCAGGTGCCGTAATTCACATGACCCACCATACAAAGGATGCCTTTAAGCTAGGAGGACTCCTAAAGTACATGCCTCAAACGGGATTTCTCTTCCTTGTGGGCATACTGGCCTTAGCTGGCGTTCCTCCTTTTAACGGCTTCTTCAGTAAAGACTGGATTATTGCTTCTGTTTACGAGTACGGAAATCCCGTAATATTCTGGTTAACCTTTATAGCTGCTGTTCTCTGTATTGCTTACGGCTTTAGGCTCTGGTTTGTTGTCTTTACCGGTGAACCTTCTGAAAATTCTAAACACGCAAAAGAAGCCTACCCTATAATGCTTGTTCCCCTTTATGTTCTTGCAGCAATGACGATAATAATTCCCTTCTTTAAGGAGAAAATAGTCCACTTCTTGGCTGGAGGTGAAGTCCACGAACCGTTCTTCCTTAACCTCTTAGTTGCAACTTTAACCGTTATGTTTGTCCTCTTCGGTATTGTCTTTTTGGTTTACTACAAGAGAGTTATTTCAACTGCTAAGTTCCTGGCCCATCCTTTGGGTAAAGGGTTGAATGAATTCCTCTACAACGGTTGGTATGTTGACGCTGCTATTAAGTGGCTGTGTAGATATGTCTTTTACGGTTCCATAGCAAAGGCTATTGAATGGATTGACATTTTCGTTATTGACGGTGCAGTTAACGGTGTTGCAAAGCTTTCTCTTGCCTGCTGGGATAGGTGCAGGAAAATACAAACAGGAGATGTTATTGACTACTTAACCTACTTTGTGGCTGGAGTGGTTGTTTTAGTTCTAATTACTATTTTCCTTGTTTAAAAGGAGGAGTGGATGGTTTTGCTAAGTATGATACTTGTTCCGATTATAGCAGCTCCCTTTGCTTGGCTTGGAGAGAGGTTAAACAAGGACATTCCCAAGTTCCTTTCCCTTGCAGTTGGGGTTTTCTTGTCCCTTTGTACTGCCTACTTGATAGTTAAGTATCCGGGAAACGGCTTTGCTTTTAACGAGGTTTATAAAATCTACCCTCCTTTTGACTTTAACCTTCACTTGGCAGTTGACGGGATTTCCCTTTTACTCCTTGGAATTACTGCATTCTTAGCGATAACTGTGACCCTCTCCTCTTGGAACGTTGATAGACCGGGAGCTTACTTCTTCCTGATTCTCCTATTTTTGGGGCCTATGGTAGGGGTTTTCGCTTCTCTTAACTTGATTTGGTTCTTTATTTTCTGGGAGTTCACTTTAGTTCCTATGTTCTTCCACATAGGTATTTGGGGAGCAGAGAACAGAATCTACGCTGCGATGAAGTTCTTTATCTATACTCACTTGGCAAGCGTTTTCCTCCTTTTGGGGATAATTGTCCTCTTTTTACACACGGGAACTTTTGAGTTTGAAAAGCTTGTAGGAATTCATCTGGAACCAAGTGTGGCTAAGCTTATTTGGATACTAATGTTTATAGGCTTTGCAGTTAAGATGCCCGTTGTTCCGTTTCACACTTGGCTTCCTGATGCCCACGTTCAGGCTCCTTCTCCTATTTCCGTTTTCCTTGCAGGGCTCTTGCTTAAGATGGGGGCTTACGGACTTTTAAGGTGGGAGATTTTCCTTTTCCCTTCAACTACAAAGTTCTTTGCTCCTTTAATGGCCTTTATTGCAGTTTTAACTATCTTCTATGCTGGTTTTAGGGCCTTGGCTGAAGACCACATTAAGCGTATGGTTGCTTATTCGTCTATTAACCACATGGGGTTTGTCCTTTTGGCCCTTGCCTCCCTAACCGCTGCTGGCTTTTCTGCTGCTGTTTACGAGATGCTGGGACACGCTCTTGTTATATCTCTCCTTTTTATGGTGGCAGGTTATATCCACCACAAGACTCATACCTGGTACATCTCAGAGATGGGCGGTTTAATGAAGAAGATACCCCTTTTAATGACGATGTTTGTTATAGGAGTTCTTGCAGCTGTAGGACTCCCCGGAACTGCAGGTTTTGTAGGGGAGTTTTCAGTAATGTTGGCTGCTTTTGACTATTGGGGATGGATTATGGTTATTGTTCCCCTTGCAAGTGCTCTTTCTGCAGGTTTCTTTATGTGGATGCTCCAAAGGGCAGTTTTCGGTCCTTTTTCAGAGCTTGTGAAGAACCTCTCTTTAAAGGAGCTCCCCTTGGTGGAGAACATACCTCTTGCTATGTACATAGCGGCTTTTATCCTGACAGGAGTTGTTCCTTCTTTGGTGTTTAGTCTGTTTAATCCAGCTGTAAATACTTTTGCACAACTTTTTAAGTAGGGGGTAGCCGGTGAACGTTAACTACTTAACGGCAGTTATGCTTTTGGCCTTAACGGGAGCTCTCTTACCTGTCATTAACAGGCTTTTTAGGATATCCTCCGTTTTAGGGGGAGTTATATCTACCTTTGGCTACTTGGTTGCCCTTTTCCTTCTGCTCATCTCTGACACTGGAAGAAGCCTTTTAAACGGTTTTTTTACTACCGACGAGGTTTCTAGGCTCTTGGGGATTTTGATTCTTGTTTCCTCTTGGATGTTGGCTCTTGTTGTTTACTGGATAACTAAAAGGGACAAGTTTGTTAATGAGCTTATAGCTTCGGTTATGGTTTCAACTGCCGGAGCTCTCCTCCTTTTGTGCTCCAAGAACTTTATCTCTCTCGTAATTGCAATGGAGCTTATGACTATGCCTACCTACCTAATGGTCCTCTTTGCCTTTAATGAGGAGTCCTTTGAGGCTGGAGTTAAGTACTTTTTTAACGGAGCTCTGGCGGTAGGTTTTATCCTCTTTGGAGTTTCTATACTTTACGGCATGACCGGGGATTTTACATTTAAAGCTTTAGCCTCCAATCTCTTTAAAGACCCCTTGGTTGCTCTGGCTGCACTTTTTATACTTGCAGGCTTTGGCTTTAAGATAACTGCTTTCCCCTTTCACTTCTGGGGACCTGATGTTTACGATGGAACCTGCCCGGGAGTTGCAGCACTTTTAACTGGAATTTCAAAAAGCGCAGCTTTTATAGCTTTAATGAGAGTGGTCTTTGAGGCTTTACCTGTTATATCTGAACACCTAAGCTTAATCTTTGCCCTAATTGCCGCCATTACTATGACCCTTGGGAACCTTTTAGCCCTTGCTCAAAGGAGGGTTTCAAGGATACTGGCTTACTCTTCTGTTGCACATGCTGGTTATACGCTCGTGGCTTTTGCTTCTCTTTCTGTTCCCATGAGCATAACAGGTATCCTATACCACTCGGTTGCCTACGTCTTTATGAAAACTGCGGCTTTTCTTTCCTTTGCGGTTCTCCTTTACATTTGGGGTGCTCGCACTATGGACGACTACAAGGGACTTGGTAAAAGGGAGCCTGTTTTGGGAGCTCTCTTCCTTATCTTCCTCTTTTCCCTTGCAGGAGTTCCGCCAATGGCAGGCTTTATAAGCAAAGTATTTGTCTTTACAGCTGCAGTTAAGGCCGGAATGACTTGGCTTGCACTTGTTGGGCTTTTAAACAGTGCCTTTTCGGTTGCTTATTACATCTGGATAGCTAAACAGATGTATCTTGAAGAGCCTACTATAGAGAAGCCTGTTAACAGTGCAAATAAAGTTTGGGCTGTGGTTCCCCTTGCAGTTATGGCAGTTATCTTGATAGTCCTTGGAGTGTGGGTAAATCCTGTCCTTAACGCGTCTGCTCTTTACATTTCCAGGTTAGGCTTTTAGCCTGCCTGGCTTTCCTATATAATTTGCAGAAACTTTAAGGAGAGAGTTTTGCTTGTAAGGGAGCTCTTAAAACTTCCCGTAGGTTCCCAGTTCTCTGGCTATTACGTTGTAGAGTATGTTGAAATAAAGAAACACAGAACGGGAGAGCCCTTTTTAAAGCTCGTGCTTTCAGACAAAACGGGAACCTTCAACGCCCTTTGGTGGAAGCCTCCCAAAGATGCAGACCTTACCCAGTTTCAAAAGGGCGATGTGGTCTTCGTTTCTGGAACTGTTGAAGAGTTTCAAGGGAACTTTCAGCCAAAACTTAAGGAGGTAAGGAAGGCTAAAGAAGGGGAGTACGACCCTTCAAAGTTTATATGTGAAACCAGGTACCCTCTACAAGAGCAGTTTGAGGAGCTCCTTTTAAAAATTGACTCTATAGAAAACCCTTACTTAAAGGAGCTCCTTGAGAAGTTCTTCTACGACGACGAGTTTGTAGAGCTCTTTTTGAGAGCTCCCGGAGGTAAGACCATTCACCACTCCTGCATCGGAGGCCTTTTAGAACATACCTTGGCAGTTGTTGAAATATGCGAAACAGTGGCAAAGAGGTTTAAAAGTATAGACAGGGACCTTCTAATATCTGCTGCAATTCTCCACGATGTAGGTAAAGTTCACGAGTATTCAGTAGGTATATCAATAGAGAGGACCAACGAAGGCCTTCTCCTTGGACACCTCTACATGAGCTGTGAAATGGTCTCTTTTAAGATAGCCGAGATAGAAAGCTTCCCAAAAGACCTAAAGACGAAACTTCTCCACTGCATCCTATCCCATCACGGTAAATACGAGCACGGTTCCCCTAAAATGCCTAAAACCTTAGAAGCCGTAGCCCTTGCGTATGCCGACGCCTTAGACTCAAGAGTAAAGGGCTTTGAGGAATTTATAGAGAGACAACTTGGGGGACAAAAAGGGTGGACTAAGCGCCACTTTGCCTTTGAAGTTCCAATATTCTTTGATGGAGAAATAGACTATGGAAAAGAAGAGACTAACCTATAAAGATGCTGGAGTTGACATAGAAGCTGGAGAAAGGCTAGTTGACCTGATAAAGCCTTTTGCAAAGAGGACTTTTACTCCTAATGTCCTTGGGGGAATTGGCGGTTTCGGAGCAGGCTACCTTCTACCCAAGGGGTACTCTGAGCCTGTTCTCGTTTCCGGCACCGACGGGGTGGGGACTAAACTTAAAGTAGCTCAAATGGCCAACATTCACGATACTGTAGGCATAGACCTTGTTGCCATGTGCGTAAACGATATCTTAACTGTAGGAGCAAAACCCCTTTTCTTCCTTGACTACTTTGCTACCGGTAAGCTTTCAGTTTCCGTTGCCGCAGATGTCGTTAAGGGAATAGCCAAAGGATGCGAGATTGCCGGCTGCTCTTTAATAGGGGGAGAAACTGCCGAGATGCCCGACTTTTACCCTGAAGGGGAGTACGACCTTGCAGGCTTCGTTGTAGGTATAGTTGAAAGGGAAAATTACATCACCGGGAGCGAAGTTAGAGAGGGTGATGTAATATTGGGACTTTCCTCAAGTGGCATTCACAGCAACGGCTACTCTTTAGTTAGAAAGCTGTTTTTTGAGGTTTTAGGCTATAAAATTGACGATAAGATTAAAGAACTGGGAGAAAAAAGAGTCTATGAGCTCCTTTTGGAACCTACCAGAATATATGTAAAGAGCGTTCAAAGGCTCCTTGAAAGTGTAAAAGTTAAAGCGATGGCTCACATTACCGGAGGAGGCATTCCCGGCAACCTTGTTAGGGTTTTACCTGACGGTTTAGAAGCTGAAGTTCATAAAGGGAGTTGGGAAGTTCCGGATGTATTTAAGTTTATAAAGGAAAAAGGGAACATACCTGAAGAAGAGATGTTTAAGACCTTTAACATGGGAATAGGCTACGCCGTTATAGTTGGTCAAGAGGAGGTTTCAGAAGCCGTTAAAGTCCTTTCTGATTCTGGAGAGAGGGTTTACCAGATTGGAAGGGTAAAGAAGGGAAAGAAAAGGGTAGTTATTAAATGAGAATAGCCGTTCTTGCTTCTGGAAGGGGAACCAACTTTGAGGCCATAGCCAAAGGGGTTAAGGAAGGCAAAATAGAGGCAGAACTTGCGGTTTTAATAGTTGATAGGAAAGGAATAGGTGCAATTGAAAGGGCAGAGAGGTTAGGGGTTAACTGGGTCTTTGTTGACCCTTACTCCTTTCCAAGTAGGGAAGCCTATGACCTAAAAGTGGTTTCAATACTAAAACACCTTAAGGTAGAGCTGGTGTGCCTTGCAGGTTATAGGAAACTCTTAAGTGAGCCCTTTGTTGACGCTTTTCCAAATAGAATTCTTAACATTCACCCTGCCCTCCTTCCCTCTTTCCCGGGATTAAAGCCACACTGGCAGGCTATAACCTACGGCGTTAAAATTTCTGGGGCCACCGTTCACTTGGTAGATAAAGGAGTTGATAGTGGCCCTATTGTTATTCAGTGTGCCGTTCCTGTCTCTCCAGATGACACGCCGGAAAGTTTGTCTTTGAAACTTCTTTCTTGGGAGCACAGGATTTACCCTCAGGCCGTAAAGTGGTTCGTTGACGGTAGAGTTGAAGTTAAGGGAAGAAGGGTTTTTGTTAAAGGGGCCGATTATTCAACTTTGCCTGTAGTTCCAGCCTTAGAGGATTTCTAAATGGAAGCTTTTGTTTTGGACAACGGTTTAAAGGTCCTTCTTAAAGAAGAAAAGGGGTTCCCTATAGTGGCCGGCTCTTTCTTTTTCCCTTTTGGGAGCTCTTTTGACGAGAAAGAGGGAATTACTTTGCTAACTTTAAAAACGGCCTTTAAGGGCTCTTTAAGGCGATGTGAGGAGGAGTTTTCGGCTCTCTTAGAGAGATTGGGCTCTCCCTTTGGAACGGAGGTTTCCCCTGACTTTTCGCTCCTTGGCTTTCAGTTGATTTCAGACTACTCAAGGGAGTACTTTGACCTTTTAAGGGAAGTTATTGAGTTTCCCCTCTTTAAGGAGGAGAACTTTAAAGTGGAGAAGGACTCTTTAAAGGCCTCTGTCCGCTCAAGGAAGGAGAGTCCTTTCCTTTTGGCCTGTGAGACAGTTATGAGGGAGACTTATAAAGGGAAGCCTTACTCTAAAGCCCCTTACGGAACGGTTGACTCTTTATCTTCTATTACTCTGGAAGAGTCTTTAAACTGGTATTCTTCAAACTTTTTCCCAAAAGGAACGGTTCTCTCTCTTTGTGGAGACCTTAAAGGGCTTGAAGGTTTCCTCTCCTGGCTGAACTCTCTTGAGCTTAAGGAGGTTAAGCCTTTAGAGTTTGAATCTCCCTTTAAAGAAGGGGAGAAGGTAGTTAAAAGGAAAGGTTCTTCTCAGGTTTCCCTTCTCCTTGCCGTTAGAGCTCCCTCTGTGAAAAGTCCCTCTTTCCCAGCTTACAAGCTCCTTAATACCCTTTTGGGGGAAGGGATAGGCTCTCTACTTTTCCAAGAGATGAGGGAAAAGAGGGGATACGCCTATTCAACGGGCTCTGTTTACTCCACTTACCTTAACGAGAGTAGGTTAATGGCTTACATAGAGACTTCCCCAGAAAAGGAAAGGGCAGTAAGAGAAGACCTGTTTAACCTGTTTGTAGAGCTCCCTACCTTCATAACTCAAGAGAGAATAAAGAGAGCTAAAGAATATCTCCGAGGGACTTACCTTCTAGACCACGAGCTTAGGTCTAAGAGGGCTTGGTATTACGGTTTTTGGGAGCTTATGGGTAAAGGAGCTCCCTACGATAAAGTTTTCGTTGACGAGGTTATGGCAGTTAGCGTAAGTGAGCTTACTAAAGTTGCAGAGGAGGTATCCAAATCTCCAAAGTTCTTAGTGGTGGTTAAAGATGGGTAAGAAAGTTTTACTAGTTAGTGCCTGTTTAGTGGGTTTCAACTGTAAGTATAACGGGGGAAACAACCTTAACGAGGAGTTAAAAAAGGCCTTTTGTGAAGGTTTTGTCGTTCCTTTGTGCCCGGAGCAACTGGGAGGTCTTCCTACTCCAAGACCTCCTGCTAAAATAAAAGGGAAGGACGGCCTTAGCGTTATAAGGGGAGAAGGGAAGGTTTTAACGGTTGACGGGAGCTCCCTTGACTTTACCGAAAACTTCTTAAAGGGAGCCTATGAGACCTTAAAGGCTGCTGAGTGTCTTAAAGAGAACCTGATTGCCTGTATTTTAAAGGAAAAGAGTCCCTCCTGCGGGGTTAACAGGATATACGACTTTAGTAGTGATAACTTAAAAGAAGGGATGGGAGTTGCCGCTGCACTTTTAAAGGAAAAAGGGTTTAAAATTCTATCCTCAGAGGAGCAAGAAATCATACAGGAGGTTTTAAAGGAGCTTAAATGAGTAGACTTCCGGTTTTAAAAATTAAAAACTTAAAGCCCAAATATCCCATAATTCAAGGAGGTATGGGAGCGAAAATCTCTCTTCACAGACTTGCTGCTGCCGTTGCAAATGCTGGCGGTATCGGCGTAATATCTGCAGTTCTCCTTCACCAGAAAGACCGCTCAAAACCTATGAAGGAAACCTGTAAAGGAATACCTGTTAAAGAGGTAGGTTTAAAACCTTACCACTATGCAGAGGAGCTTGCCCTTGAGATAAAAAAGGCTAAAGAGCTCTCCCCAAGCGGGATTATAGGCGTGAACATAATGTATGCCCTAACTCACTTTTACGAGCTCTTAATGACTGCAATAGATGCGGGGGCAGACCTCATAATACAGGGAGCAGGTTTTGGTAAAGACGTGTTTAAGATATGTAATACCTTTGACGTTCCCCTTGTTGAGATAGTTGCTACTCCTAAAGGAGCTAAACTCTCTGAGAGGCTGGGGGCTTCGGCAGTTATAGTTGAGAGCGGCGATGCTGGAGGGCACTTGGGAACTATGGAGAGCTTGTGGGATGTCCTTCCGAGCATAGTTGAGTCTGTTAACATACCGGTTATTGCTGCAGGGGGAATTTTTGACGGCAAGGATATGGCGAGAGCTTTTGAGATGGGAGCTAAGGGAGTTCAGATAGCTACCCGCTTTATAGCCACTTACGAGTGTGATGCTCACCAGAACTTTAAAGACTTTATAATTAAGGCAAAACCTGAAGACTCAATTTACATAAAAAGCCCTGTAGGTATGCCCGCCCACGCAGTGAGAAATCCCTTTACCGAAAGGTTAGAAAGAGAAGGTAAGATTCCCCATAAGTGTCCTTTTAACTGTTTAAAGACCTGTGAAGGAGAGGACTCTATTTACTGTATTGCTGAAGTCCTCCTTCGCTCTGCTGCTGGGGACGTTGAAAGGGGGCTCGTCTTTTCAGGTAGCAACGTTGGAAAAGTTAACAGGATGTATTCTGTTAAAGAGCTAATTGAAGAGCTGGTTAGAGAGTGTGAAGAAGAGTTAGAAAGGAGAAACCTTAATTTCGGAGAGGAGACATGAAAAGGGCTTTACTTATTCCAGTTTCACTTTTTGCTTTTAGTTGTGCTCAGCAGTCTGTTCAGCTTAAAACTGACATTAACCAAGTTAAAGCAAAGGTTCAAGAGCTCTCTGTTAAAACAGATTCAAACGCGAAGAAACTCTCTTCCCTTGAAGAGAGAGTTGCAAAACTGGAAGACAGGACAGCTGCCAACGAGCAGACTATCTATAACCTTCAAAAAGAGCTTGAAGGTATAAAGAAAACCCTTGCCCAGATTACAGTTTCTACCTCCTCACCCTCATCCCAGTCCCAGCAGGAAAGCACTCAAGAGACCTTACAAGTTGGCCCTAAAGACCTCTACAAAAAGGCTTTTGACGCAATGGAGTCTGGAGAGTTTGACAAGGCGGAAGAGCTCTTTGAAGAACTCGTAAACCAGTATCCAGACAGTGACCTTGCAGACAATGCCCTCTACTGGATTGGGGAAATTTACTACTCTCACAACGATTACAAAACTGCGGCTAAGTACTTCAAGGAGGTTATAGACAAGTACCCAAACGGGAACAAGGTACCGGCAGCTATGCTGAAACTTGCCCTTTCCTATAGGGGAATGGGAGATTATCAAAAGGCAAGGGAGCTCCTTAAAGAAGTTATCAACAAGTATCCGGGAACTCCGGAAGCTGGAATTGCGAAAGTTAAGCTTATGGAGCTTGAGAGGTAAGTATGGAGATAGACGATAGGGCAGTAAAAGCTTTAGCCTGTAGGGCTTTAGATTTGTGGATAAACTTGGAAATTGGCAAGTGTAGGCCAGACAGCAACTACCAACAGGTGATGGAGCTCTTAAAAGAGAGGTTTAAAGCTGAGAACCTAAACCCGCTACTTTTGACTTTGGGGCTTCTTGAAATGGCCCTCATTGAGGACGCTTTAAAGGGAAAGTCATACCTAAGCGACGAGGATAAAGAGAAGTTAATTCAAGATGTTGTTGGCTCCCTTGCAGACAAGTTCCCGGAGATTGCCAAAGAAATGGGAAGCCTTTTAGACCAACTTTCAGGTAAAATAGAGGAGTTCAAGCTTTACTTGTCCAAGTTTGAAGCGGGAGGAGATTAAATGTCAAAAAAGGTAAAACTTGCAATAGTTGGGGTAGGCAACTGTGCCAGCTCTCTAGTTCAGGGAATTTACTATTACAAGGATAAGGAAGAGGAGCAGATATCGGGCCTTATGCACTACGATATTGGCGGATATAAACCTTGGGACATAGAAGTTGTTGCTGCTTTTGACATAGACAAGAGAAAGGTAGGAAAGGACGTTAGCCAGGCAATCTTTGAGAAACCAAACTGTACAAAAGTCTTCTACCCTAATGTCCCCTATATGGGCGTTGAAGTTCAGATGGGACCTATAATGGACGGCTTTGCAGAGCACATGGTTGAATATCCGGAAGACCAGAGGTTCGTTCCTGCCGATAGGGAGCCTGTTGACGTTGTTAAGGTTCTAAAAGAGAGCGGTGCCGAAGTTGTTGTAAACTACCTTCCGGTGGGCTCTGAAGAGGCAACAAGGTTCTACGCTCAGTGTGCCTTAGAAGCCGGCTGTGCCTTTGTTAACTGTATCCCTGTCTTTATAGCTTCAGATAAGGAGTGGGCGCAGAAATTTAAAGAGGCCGGCCTTCCAATAGTTGGAGATGACATTAAGTCTCAAGTAGGTGCTACTATAACTCATAGGGTTTTGGCTACCTTAATGGCCGATAGAGGAGTTCCTATAGATAGAACCTACCAGCTTAACTTTGGGGGTAATACAGACTTCCTGAACATGCTTGAGAGGAAAAGGCTTAAAACTAAGAAAATCTCAAAAACTGAAGCTGTTAAGTCTTTAATTCCTTACCCTATAGAGAGTGATAATATTCACATAGGCCCCAGCGACTACGTCCCTTGGCTTAAGGACAATAAGATTGCCTACATAAGGCTTGAAGGGCGTCTCTTTGGCGATGTTCCCATGTACATTGAGCTTAAGCTCTCTGTTGAGGACTCGCCAAACAGTGCTGGTTCTGCAATTGACGCTATTAGGTGTGCAAAGTTGGCCCTTGATAGGGGCATTGCAGGAACTCTTAACTCCATTTCAGCCTATACTATGAAGCACCCTCCCGTTCAGTACCCGGACTGGAAGGCTAAGGAGCTTGTAGAGAAGTTCATTAAGGGAGAGGTTGAGAGGTAGTCCTCTCCCTATACCATAATTCCTCCTGAGGTTCTGCTTACTTTTATGGGTCTATTTTCTTGGTCAACTAAAACGACCTTTGGAGAGTATTCCTTAATCTCCTCGTCTGAAAGCTCACAGTAGCTTACTATTATTACTATGTCTCCTTTTTGAACCTTCCTTGCGGCTGCTCCGTTTAAGCATACTTCTCCGCTTCCTTCTTCTCCGGGAATTACGTAGGTTGAGAACCTCTCGCCGTTGCTTACGTTGTATATTTCAACTTTCTCGTAGGGTAAGATGTCTGCCAATTTTAGGAGTTGGCTGTCTATCGTAATGCTACCTTCGTAGTTTAAGTCTGCTCCCGTTACGGTTGCCCTGTGGATTTTTGACTTAAACATAATCCTTTTCATTCTCTCTCCCCTTCTGGAAAGTTCCAGGAATAAATATAAGATTAGGTAAAGTCCACAACAAACTCTTTAGGAGGGAGAGATGGTAAGGTATCCGGCAGTTGCTGGGCAGTTTTACCCGGGAGCTCCAGCTCAGCTTAAGGCCTACCTTGAATCTTTCTGTAGGAGAGAGCTCCCAAAATTAAAGGCGAAAGCAGTTGTAGTTCCCCATGCAGGCTACATATATTCTGGTAAAGTTGCAGGGGAAGTTTACAGTAGGGTAGTCATTCCCTCTACCAACGTTGTAATGGGTCCTAACCATACGGGACTTGGGAGGCCTATTTCCCTCTACCCGGAAGGGGTCTGGTTAACTCCCCTTGGAGAAGTGCCTGTAAATGAGGAATTTGCTTCAGAGCTCCTTCAGAAAGGTCCCTTTGAAGCTGACGCTACTGCTCACATCTACGAACACTCCTTAGAAGTTCAGCTCCCCTTTCTTCAACATTGTTCAGGCTACAGGGACGACCTCTCCATAGTTCCTATAGTTTTTCAGCACGTTTCCTATTTAGAGTGCCAAGAAGCGGGAGAGGCCCTTGCAGAGGTAATCTCTTCTCAAGAAGAAGAGGCTCTTATGGTAATAAGCACCGACTTTTCCCACTACGTAAGTCAAGAAGTGGCAGAGAAACTTGATTCCCTTGCAATTGATGCAATTTTAAACCTTGACCCTCAAGAGCTCTACGAGAGGGTCCACTCTTACAACATAACTATGTGTGGAGTAATCCCTGCCACCGTAGGTCTCATAGCCGCAAAACACCTGGGGGCTACCGGAGCAGAGCTTGTAATGTACAGGACATCTGGAGACGTTACGGGAGACTACCGGCAAGTTGTGGGCTACGGAGGAATAATCATATATTAACTATGATAGAATTTCATTAAATTACTTCTGGAGGAAGGGAGTGGCAGGTGAAGAGAGGATGGCTGAGATATTTAAGGCCTTAAGCCATCCTACTAGAATTAGAATTATAAATTACCTCTCAGATGGAGAAAAGTGCGTTAAAGATATATGGCAGGAGCTTAAAGTGCCGCAGCCTACAGTTTCCCAGCACATTAACATACTTAAAGAGGCGGGGATAATATCTTATAGGAAAGAGGGGGTTAAGACCTGCTACAAAGTGGAAATGCCTGTAGTTATTAAACTAATTAATCTCATAAAAGAGGAGGTAAAGTAATGGCTCAAGAGATTCGCACGGTGGAAGAGTTTGAAAGGGAAGTTCTCCAGTCTGAAATTCCAGTTTTAGTTGACTTCTGGGCTCCTTGGTGTGGCCCTTGTAGGATGTTGGCTCCAACCATTGACGAACTTGCTCAGGAGTACGAAGGAAGGGTAAAGGTCGTTAAGGTAAATACTGACGAGCTTCCTATGGTTGCCATGCAGTACGGAATAAGGGGAATTCCTACCGTAATGCTGTTTGTTAACGGAGACGTTGCAGACGTTAAGGTCGGCCTTCAGCCAAAGGCAGTTTTTGAAAGTATGATAGAGAGAGTTTTAGGAGAGTAGTTTATGGAAGTTTGGGACGTTATCATAGTTGGAGCAGGTCCAGGTGGCCTTGCGGCCGGTATATACGCCGGCCGTTCAGAGTTAAAGACCTTAATACTAGACAGAATGCCCGGAGGCCAGCTCCTTATAACCGAAGAGATTGAAAACTACCCTGGCTTTTACGAGAGCGTTAGCGGTTTTGAGCTCTCTGAGAAGTTCCGCAAGCACGCTGAAAAGTTTGGTGCCAAGATAGAAGTTGGTCATACCGTAAACGAGGTTAGCTTAGACGGGGAGCTCTTTTTAGTTAAAACTGACCAAGGGGAGTTTAGGGGGAAAACCCTTATATGGGCTGCAGGCTCAAACCCGAGAAAGCTTGGCGTTCCGGGAGAGGTTGAGTTCTTAGGAAGGGGAGTTTCCTACTGTGCAGTCTGCGATGGAGCGTTCTTTAAAGACAGGGTCGTTGCCGTTGTAGGTGGCGGAGACTCTGCACTTGAAGAGTCCCTTTACCTTACTAAGTTTGCAAAGAAGGTTTACCTGATTCACAGAAGAGATAAGTTTAGAGCGGTTAAGGTAATTCAGAGCAGGGTTAAGAGGAACGAGAAGATAGAGCTCCTACTTAATAAAGTTGTCCTTTCAATAAACGGTAGGGACTTTGTTGACTCTTTGACGCTAAAGGACGTTAAGACTGGAGAAGAGATGGAACTTCCAGTTGACGGCGTATTTATCTTTATCGGGAACGAGCCTAACGTCTCTCCTATTCTTCACCTTGTAGATACTGACCCTGCAGGTTTTATAATTACAGACGAGGAGATGAGGACGAAAACTCCCGGCCTTTTTGCCGTTGGAGATGTAAGGAGTAAACCTTTAAGGCAGGTTGTTACTGCCGCTTCTGACGGTGCCGTTGCTGCAATGTCTGCAACTAAATTCCTTGAAGAGAAGGAGTAATGGGATGAAAAAGCTTCTAGCCGCTACTTTAGTTTTCTCTTTGCTTTCCTTTTCTGGTTGTGAGAAAAAGGGAGAAACGAGTTCTAAAACTCCCGTAAAAACTCAAAAGGAATCAGCTTCTAAAACGGAGAAAGCTCAAGACTTAGCCTATAACTTCTCGTTCACAGACGTAAACGGTAAAGTTCACAAGCTTTCAGACTATAGAGGAAAGGTTGTTATAGTCCAGTTCTTCGGGACTTACTGTCCTCCTTGCAGGGCTGAAATTCCAGTCCTTGAGAACATTTACAGAAAGTACGGCGGTAAGGTGGTGGTAATAGGTCTTTCTGTTGACTATACTGGCCAATCACCTGAGAAGCTAAAGCCTTTTGCTCAGGAAATGGGAATAACCTATCCGGTAGGTCCTGCTCCTGAAGACGCCTGGGATAACTACGCCGGGAAGATAACCCGGATGGACTCTATTCCCCAGACCTACATAATTGATAAAGAGGGAAGGTTAAGGTACTACGAAGTCGGCTTTACTCCCTCTTACGAAAGCCTGTTTGATAAAGCCGTTAACGAACTCTTAAAGGAATGATGAAAATTAAGAAGGTGGAGCTCTATAAGACCGTTTACGCTCCTTCTGAAATTCCACAAACGCCCTATAGTCAGGTTGCCTTTGTGGGGCGTTCTAACGTTGGGAAGTCTTCACTCTTAAATGCTCTGGCCAATAACTTTAAACTTGCTAAAGTGAGCTCTAAACCTGGGAAGACCCGCTCTGTTAACTTCTATCTGGTTAACAACAAGTTCTTCTTGGTTGACCTTCCAGGCTACGGCTTTGCTAAGCTTCCCCTGTCGGAAAAGAAGAGGTGGCAGGAGCTTATAGAGTCCTATTTAAGGGATAACGATAAACTAAAGGGAGTTTTTCTACTTGTTGATTCAAAGGTTGGGCCTACCGAAAAGGACGTTCAGATGAAAGAATGGCTTGAGTACTACAGTATTCCCTATGTCGTAGTTGCAACTAAGGTTGACAAGCTGAAGAAGAAAGAAAGGAGCTCCCTTGAGGAGAGGATTAAGAAGTCCTTGGGTAATCCTTCTGTTAGCGTAATCCCTTTCTCTTCAAAGACCAGAGAAGGCAGAGATAGACTTTTAAAAGAACTCTCCCGCGTTTTAGAGTCTTAGGTAATGATTGAAGAGCTGAGGGTAAGCGAGTTTGGAGGTATAAAGGGGGAACTTCTCTTTTCTCCCGGTTTAAACGTGATAATAGGAGAGTCTGGAACCGGGAAGTCTTTGCTCCTTAATTCAATAAACTTCCTTAAAGGAAAGAGTTTTCCCTTCGTTAAGGAGGGAACTTTCGTTGAAGGGGTTTTTCGCGTAAACGGTGAGGAGATTACCTTTAGGAGAGAGTTCAAGTCCTCCCGTTCAAGGTTTTTCCTTAACGGAATGAGGGTTCCCCAAAAAAGGGTTTCCCACCTTATAGGGAAGCTTGTCCTCTTTCAGTCCCAAAGGCTTTCTCAGGAGCTCCTAAAACCCTCTTACCAGCTCTCCTTGGTAGATGAGTTTGGAAGGTGTAAGGAGAAGTTAAAGGAGTATAGGGAGCTCTACCTTAGCTACCTTAAGGCTTTAAAGGAGCTACAGGACTTAAAGTCAAAGCTAAACCAAGGAGAGATAGACCTTTTAAGATTTCAAATTTCAGAGATAGAGGAGGCAGACCTTAAAGAGGGAGAGGAAGAAGAGCTCTTAAGGTTAAAGGAGCTTGTTTCAAAGGCGGAAGAGATAAGGAGTTTAAGGGAAAAGAGCCTTTACCTCCTTTCTGAGGGAGAGGTAAACGCCTCTTCTTTAATTTCTGAAGTCTTAAGGGAGTTTGAAAGGAGCTCCCTTTTCCCTGAAATTGAGAAGGAGCTTGAGGAGGTGTATTACCTCCTTGAGGGCGTAGTTTCCCGCATAGAAAGGGAGATAGAAGTTCCCGAAACAGAGCTCTCCCTTTCAGAGATTGAAGAAAGGCTCTACCAGATAGAGAAGCTTAAGAGGAAGTACGGAAGCTCCTACTCTGAAATAATGGACTTCTTGAAGAGGGCTAAAGAAGAGTTAAGTAGGCTTGAGAGGGGAGAAGAGCTTATAGAGGAAAAGGATAAGAAGGTAAAGGAGTTAAGGCAGGAGCTCTTTAAGGTAGGAAGGGAGCTCTCCTCTCTTAGGAAAGAAGGGGCCTTTAGGCTTAAAGAGTTTCTAAAAGAAGAATTTAAGGAGTTAGGACTTGAAGGAGCGAAGTTTGAAGTTGAGTTCATAAAGGAAAAAGAGCCTGAACCTTACGGACTGGAAAGGGTCAATTTCCTCTTTTCTGGAAACCCTAAACTGCCCCTTTCTTCTCTTTCTGAGTCTATATCTGGAGGGGAGCTCTCAAGGTTTCTACTTTCAGTTTTAAACTACTTGTCTCCCGGCGTCTCGGTAATGGTTTTTGACGAGATAGACTCCGGGATTTCAGGTAAAATCCTTAAAAAGGTTGCCGAAAAACTTAAAGGGATAAGCAGGAAAAGACAGGTTATAGCAGTTAGCCACTCTCCCCAAGTTGTAGCTGCTGCAGACAAGGTCTTTAAGCTCTACAGAAAGGGAGAGGAAACTTTGATTAAAGAACTAAAAGGAGAGGAGCTCTTAAAGGAACTCTCTGTTATGATATCTGGGAAAACTTCAGAGGCAAGTTTAAAAGCGGCTGAAGATTTAATTAAGGACTGGGAGGAGCTATGGAAGGCCACGGCGGAGGAGAGGTAGGAGGGCTAATTTCCGCCTTTCACCTGCACTTTACCAAGATAGAGCTTGCTGAAATTAGCGTTTTACTTTTCCTTCTTACCTACTTAATGATTCTCCTTGAGAAGTTCTTTCACAGGACTATAGCTGCCCTTATAGGGGCTTCTTTAGTTTTGGTTATAGGCGTAATAACCCCCGAAAAGGCGTGGGAGGCAATAGACCAGAACACGATTCTCCTTCTTTTTGGAATGATGAACATAGTTACCGTTATGGGAAAGAGCGGTTTCTTTAACATAGTTGCCACAAAGGCAGTAAAGCTCACAAAAGGCTCCCCGGTTAAAGTTCTGTGGATTTTCTCTCTCCTTACTGCGCTCTTTTCTGCGTTTTTAGATAACGTGACTACGGTTCTCTTTATGGCTCCGGTAATGATAAATATTGCCGAGAAACTTAAGCTTAACCCGATTCCGTACCTTATAGCCATAGTCCTTGCTTCAAATACTGGAGGTACTGCTACCTTAATTGGAGACCCTCCAAACATAATTATAGGTAGTATTGCAGGGAAAACCTTTAACGACTTCCTAATAGAAGTTGCTCCTTATGCAATACTTGCCTTTATACTTGGTCTTATGGTAATGCACTTCCTTATGGCTAAGGGAGGCTTCTTTAAGTCTGAAGTCTCCGAAAAGGAGTTAAAAGAGATACTTGCAGGAGAAGTGGAGGAGTCCCTTTTAGACAGGAAGTTAATGAAAAAGTCCGTTTCCGTTTTCCTGATAACAATCGTTTTGTTCATAGTCGGCCACAAAATAGGTTTAGAGCCCGGAGTTATAGCCCTTTTAATGGCTACAATCCTTGCTCTAATAAGCGGTCTTTCCCCTGCTTGGATACTTGAGAAAGTAGAGTGGACTACTCTTATCTTCTTTATGGGCCTCTTTATGGTGGTTGGAGCTCTTGAAGCTAACGGAGTTTTTGAAATTGCTGCAAAGTGGTTAATTGAGGAGATAGGAAAGAACATCCACCACGGAATACTCATCATAGGCTTTACCTCGGCTCTAATTTCAGGTTTTGTTGACAACATACCCTTTACGATGTCTATGGCCTATGTTCTAAAAGGGATGGAAGCCCAAATGGGAAGCGTTATGGACCCCTTGTGGTGGGCTCTCTCTTTAGGCGCTTGTTTAGGAGGCAATCTAACCCTAATAGGAGCTTCGGCTAACATAGTTGCTGCGGATATTGCAGACAGGAACGGCTACAAAATAGACTTCTTCAGGTTTATGAAGTATGGAACTCCCGTTGCTGCGGTTACCGTTATAGTTGCTATACTCCTCTTTTACGTTGAGCACGCAGTCTTTGGAGGTTTTTAATGAACCCAATTGAAAGGCTGTTTGAGGCTTTACTCTGGAGAAGCCGTTGGATGGTTATATTTGCCGTGATTTTCTCCTTAGTTGCTGCTTTGAGTCTGTTTTTAGTTGCGTCTTTAGAAATTCTAGAACCTCTTAAAGAGCTCCTCTTTTCAGGTTTTCATGTCTCTCCTCGTCAGCACGAAACTATGGTGGGAACGATAGTAGGCTCTATAGACCTTTACTTGATTGCTACAGTTTTAATAATTTTCTCCCTAGGTCTTTACGAGCTCTTTATAAGCAAGATAGATGAGGCGGAAAACGACGAGAACTCCTCTAAAATACTTGCAATTCACTCTTTGGACGACCTCAAGGAGAAGCTTGCGAAGGTAGTTTTAATGGTTCTAATTGTTACCTTTTTTAAATACGCAATTCACATAGTTTATAAAACTGCCCTAGAAATCCTTTACCTGGCAGTTGGAATTTTAATGCTTGCCCTTGCCCTTTACTTTAGCCATAAAAAGCACTAGTTAGGAGTTAAATGGCAGAGGAAGTCCAAAAGCACAAAACGGAGAGAATTACCGGAGCTCAAAAGGCTGCAATACTATTGCTTACCCTTCCTGAGGACATTGCGGTTAACGTTATTAAGAACTTGAAGGAGCACGAGCTTACGAGGCTTGCAAAGACTATTCTATCCCTTGGAGCTATAAAAAAGGATATGGTTAAGCTTGTCCTTCAAGAAGCCCTTGATGAGCTTTCAGAGATAGCTCCTCTTAAGACTGCTCCAGAAGAGCTTAGAAAACTACTTGAAAAGGCTTTGCCGCCGGATAAGCTTCAGGAGCTCTTAGAAGAGACTATGCTTTCTGAAAGTGGTAAGGTTATATTTGAAGAGCTCCAGAAGATGGACCCAAAGTTTATTGCAAAACTAATAGAGAAAGAACACCCACAGATAATAGCCATAATCCTTTCACAGCTTCCCCCTATGAAGGCTGCTGAGGTAATACAGTATTTGCCTAAAAGACTTGGGGTTACGAATGTTCAAGAAGAGGTTATAAAAAGGCTTGCTCAGCTTGAGAAAATATCAATGAAAACTTTAAAGATAGTTACTGAAACTTTAGAGGAAGAACTAACCAACATAGGTGCAGGTAAGGAGCAGACCTTAAGCGGTATAGATATTGCGGCAGAAATAGTAAATAACTTGCCAAAAGAGATGGCAAATGAGCTTTTAGAGGATATAAGAAAGGAGAATTCTTCCCTAGCAGATGCTATTGAAGAGAGAATGTTTAAGTTTGAGGATATAGTTAAACTTGACAACAGGGCTATTATTGAGGTGCTTAAAGCTGTTGATAAAAACGACCTTATGCTTGCCTTAAAGGGAGCTCCCCAAGAAATACTTGATAAGTTCCTGTCAAACATGTCTAAGAGGGCCGCTCAGATGTTCCTTGAAGACCTTGAAGCTCTTGGCCCCGTAAAGAAATCAGATGTTGAAAGGGCCCGTAAAAAGGTCATTGCTATAATAAAGAGACTTGCAGATGAGGGTAAAATAGAGATTGGGGGTTCTGAGGAGCTCCTTTAAACTGGGAGGTTTTAGTGTCTGAAGAATTCCTCTCTCAAGAGGAGATAGATGCCCTTTTAGGAGGAGGAAAGGAAGAAAAGGAGGAAAAAAGCGGAGTTCATCCTTTTGACTTTTCTCAAGTTGAGCACATAAGGAAGGGAGGAATTCCCGGTCTTGAGCTCCTTTTTGAACGGTGGGTCAAGATTTACAGAGAATCTATAAGGAGACTCGTTCCTCAGGTAGGAATGATTACTAAAGAAAGCCTCTACATAACAAGGTTTAACTCTTTTATATCAAAAATACCTATGCCGGCAAGCTACAACGTAGTTTCAATGAGGCCTTTTAAAGAGAGCTTCCTTTTAGTTTTAGACTCACGGCTCGTTTTCGTAATTATTAGCGTGATGTTTGGAGGCCCGGCAAAACCTTTCAAAATAGAAGGTAGAGAATTTACCAAACTTGAAACCAAAGTAATAGAAGACATAGTTAAACTTGCCCTTGAAAGCTTTAAAGAAGTCTGGGAAAACGTCTATCCCGTAGAAATTGAGCTCAAGGGTATGGAGTTAAACCCTACACTTGCAAGGGTAGTTTCAGGAAACGAAAAAGTAATAGTAGTTGAGTGTAGTATGGACATAGACGGCTATGAGGCTCCTTTCTTCTTCTGTTTCCCTTATGGAATGTTTATGCCCATAAAAGAGATAATATTTTCTGAAGCTCTCTTTGCAGAAAGAGACCCTGTTTGGGAGAACTACCTTAAGGAGAAGCTCTTAAAAACAAAGTTAAAGGTGTCTTTGGAGCTTGTCAAGAAGAAGTACTTTTTAAGAGAAATTCTTGCTTGGAAAGTCGGTGAAAAATTGAGTTTAGATGTTTCAAAAGACTCTAGTATAAACCTTTTGGTTGAGGGAAGACCTAAGTTCTTAGCAAAGCTCGGAAAAGTTAGAAATCACTTTGCAGCCTTAATTCAGGAAGAGGTAGAGAAAGATGGCAGAGGAAGAGAAGAGTCAAGAGGAGCTAGCCAAGGAATGGGAAGAGGCTCTAAAAGAGCAGGAGAAGGAAAGTAGCTCTGAAGAAGATGTTATGGCCGCTTGGCAGGAAGCTTTAAAGGAGCAGGAAAGTTCCTCTAGTGAAGATAAGAAGGAGGAAGAGTCTCAACCTGAGCAGGAAGAAAAGAGCTGTGAAGGGAAGTTTGAGCTTTTAAAGGATGTTCCTCTAGAAGTTATGGTTGAAATAGGCTCAACTAAACTTCCTTTAGAGGAGATTTTGAACCTTCACGCAAATAGCGTTATTGAGCTTGACAGGTTAATTGACGAGCCAGTTGACATTAAGATTAACGGTAAGCTCGTTGCAAAAGGCAAGCTTTATATGGTTAACGATAGCTACGGAGTTGAGATAACTCAGATAATAACTCCCGAAGAGAGACTAAAGCTTATTGAAGAGGAGTAGCTGTGGCCTTAACCGTTCAACCTCTTTATGTGCTTGCTTCAGGTGGAGAGAGGGCTTTAGAGGACCTTGATGTTATAACGAACAACCTTGCCAACCTTAATACTCCCGGCTTTAAGAGACTCCTTTTAGAGGAGATGTCTCAGCATATTCCTGAAAATAGGGGGGATGCTAATAACCTCTTTATCTTTCCAAGGTTTAAGTCAACTCCCGTGGTTTTGTCTCAAGGGCCTTTAAGGAAGACAGGAGCTCCCCTTGACCTTGCTTTAAAAGGAAGGGGATTTTTTGCCGTTAGAGCGAAAAGCGGGGAGCTCTACACCCGAAACGGCCACTTCTTTATAGATTCTCTGGGAAGGCTTGTTGACTCTAAAGGAAATCCTGTTCTTGACATATCTGGAAACGAGATAGTCTTTCAAGGAAAAGGGAAAGTTGTAATTACCCAAGACGGAGTAGTTTATGAAGGCTCACAGCAGGTAGGCATTCTAAAGATTGTTGACTTTAACTCTGTGGTTCCAGTTGGAGATTCCTACTATAAAGGAGTTGGTTCTCCTATGCCTACTGACGCTGCAGTTCTCCAAGGGTATTTGGAAGGTTCCAACGTTAACCCAGTTAAGGAGATGGTAAAGCTCATTGAAGCTCAGAGGGTATTTGAAATTTACGGAAACTTAATGAGAAGCCTTGACTCTCTTAACTTAAAGTCAAACGAAATCGGGAAAGTTTAAGGGGGGAAGCTATGCTTAGAGCTCTGTGGACGGCAGCAACAGGTATGGAAGCCCAGCAGACAAACCTTGACGTTATCTCCCACAATATTGCCAACGTTAACACCGTTGGGTATAAGCGCTCAAGGGCAAACTTTGAAGACCTTATCTACCAAGATATAAGAGACCCGGGAGTAATGTCCTCTGAAGAGAACATAGTCCCCTCTGGAATTCAGATAGGTTTGGGAGTTAAGCTCTCTGACGTTAGTAAGATATTTACCCAAGGGAGTTTAATAAAGACCGATAAGCCTCTTGACGTTGCAATTCAAGGTAGGGGCTTTTTTAAGATAGAGCTCCCAGGCGGAGGAGAGGCCTACACCAGGGCTGGAGACTTCCAGCTTGACAATGAAGGGTACATAGTTACCCCCGAAGGCTACAGGCTTTCCCCTAACATTCAAATATCTGCACCTGAAACAGTTGTAAACATTTCCATATCTCCAAACGGTAAAGTCTATGTTGTAAGGAACAGCGGGGGAGAGCAGATAACTGAAGAAGTGGGAACTATAAAGCTTTACACTTTCATAAACCCTGCCGGTTTAAAAGCTATAGGGGGCAACCTCTTTGTTAAAACTGACGCTTCAGGAGAGCCAATAGAGGGAGACCCAAATACTGACGGTTTTGGAAAGCTAACTCAAGGTTTCCTGGAAGCTTCAAACGTGAACATAGTTGAGGAGATGGTAAACCTGATAGTTGCACAGAGAGCTTACGAGATTAACTCAAAGGGAATAATTGCTGCCGATGAGATGCTTAGGACTGTTGCGAACCTTAAGTCTTAACTTGTTATTTCTTTTCCTCGCTTTTTCGTCTCAGGCAGCCACAGTTTTACTTAAAGGGGAAGCTAAGGTTTCGGCAGATGAAGTCTTACTAAAGGATATAGCAAAGATAGAGGCTCCTTCACTTGCTTTGAATGTTCTTTCTCAGGTTCCCGTAAAGGAGAGTCCTCCCCTTTGCAAGTCTTACCTTATTACTAAAAGGGAAATTGTTGACAGGATAGTAAAGTACCTTCAGGAAAACGGCATTAGCTTTTCCGAAATAGAGGTAAAAGGTCCTCAAGTAGTTAAGGTTAATAGGCCTTGCTACTTAATTGACGGGGAGAGCTTTAAAAGAAAAGTAATAGAGTTTTTCAAGGAAAACTACCCTGAGATAGTGGTTCTTTCTGTTCCTTCTATCTCCTTTAGACTTCCCTTTAAGAACTACGATTCAGAAATCTCTTTGGTTTCCCTGGGTAGGAACTACGCAAGGGTTGTCTATAAGATAGTTCACAACGGGAGTGTTTACAGGAAATTCTGGATAAGCGTTAGGATAGACAGGAAAGTTAAAGTAGTTGTTGCGAAAATCTCCATACCTCGTGGAACCTTAATTGAAGAAAGTATGGTTAAGATTTCCCAAGTTCCCTCTTCAAAGGCCAGGGGAGCCCTTCCCGATTTAAATGAAGTTATAGGGAAGGTGTCAAGAAGGGACATTCTTCCGGGAGATGTTATCAAGGAAAGGGATTTATCACCTCTTTTCTTAGTTAAAAGGGGTCAGCCTGTAAAGGTTATTTACGTTGACGGTCCAATTCACATAGAGCTTTTGGGAGTTTCTTTAGAAAACGGTGCCGTAGGTAATATAATTAGAGTTAAAAACCTCTCTACTGGGAAAGTTTTAAGATGCAAGGTTTTAAAAGACGGTTCAGTCTTATTTGTTTCGGATTAGTGATTCAGTTTTTATTAACTTCGTGTCAGGGGAAGAAGGAGGAGGTTGTTGCTTTTCCTCCTCCGCCTCCTAAAGAGTTTGCTAAACCTAAACCCTCTCCCGGTTCTCTCTTTTCCGGGTATGAGAACCTCTTTTCTGACCCAAAGGCTAGGAACGTTGGAGATATAATCACTATTAAGGTCTATGAGAGCCTTTCTGGTAGCGGGAGCTCCACTACTGCTTCCCAGGAAAAGAGTTCCTATAACCTAAACGTTAACAGTCCCGTTTTTTTCGGCAACAAGTTTCCTAAAAAGACAAAGGAGCCTTTACTGGGCTTCTCAACCTCCCCTTCAAGGAGTTTCTCGGGAAAAGGCTCTACTTCACGGCAGGCCAAACTCATAGCTACTATAACTGCAAGGGTCGTAAAGGTCTATCCTAACGGAGACCTTTACGTAGTTGGAAGAAAGGTTATTAAGATAAACGACGACTACCAAGTTTTGAAAATCTCAGGGATAGTCAGGCCTTCGGATATAGCTCCTGACAATTCGGTTCCTTCAAGTAAAGTTGCAGACATGTATGTTGAGTATAACGGTAAAGGGTATTTCAATCAATCTTCAAGGCCCGGTTGGCTTGCAAGGCTTCTTGAAAAGATATGGCCGTTTTAGGGGTAATTATGATAAGGCTTTTTGTTGTAGTGTTTGCCTTTCTTTTAAGCGGAGCTCTTGCTGCAGAGGTTAAGATAGGAACTCTTGTTAACGTTGAGGGCGTAAGGCCCAACTACCTAACAGGCTATGGCTTAGTTGTAGGTTTAAGTGGAACGGGAGACGGAACCACCAGCGTTTTTACCCTTCAGAGCGTAGCGAATATGCTAAGGAAGATGGGAATCTACGTTGACCCAAAATCTGTTAAGACTAAGAACGCCGCTGCTGTTATGGTTACTGCTAAACTGCCTCCCTTTGCTAAGCCTGGGATGACTTTTGATGTGGAAGTTGCCTCTATCGGAGATGCAAAAAGTCTGGCAAACGGTTTTCTAATTAGAACTCCCCTTTTTGGACCGGACGGGAAAATCTACGCCTTTGCTCAAGGGCCGGTTTCAACGGGAGGAGGTTATAGTGAGTCAAACAAGGGAGGAAAGATTCAGAAGAACTTTCCTACTGTGGGAATAGTGCCTGGAGGAGGTATAGTTGAAAGGGCTCTTCCCTTTAGCCTTTCTCAAGAAAAAGAGTTAATTCTAACTTTGAATAGACCTGACTTCTCTTTAGCCTCAGAGATAGCCAACAAGATAAATTCCACCTTTGGGAACTTGGCGGTTGCGGTTGATTCTGCCACCGTTAAGGTAAAGTTTCCTGTAAACGTTAACAAAGTTGAATTTATCTCTTCAGTCCTAAACCTGAAAGTTAAGACAAATCCTGAACCTACAGTTGTTATTTACGAAAAGACAGGAACTGTTATTATGAGCGGAGACATTAAGCTTGACCCTCCGATTTACGTTTCCCACGGTAATATTTACGTTTCTGTTGTGAAAGAACCCGTTATCTCTCAACCTCCTCCCCTTTCTGGAGGGAAAACCGTTTTAACTCAGAAAGTAAAGACGAAGGTCTATGAAGAGAAAGGGAGGATTTTCTCTATAAATTCTCCTTCCTTAAAAGAGCTTGTAAAGGCTTTAAACATGTTGGGAGTCTCCCCGGGAGACCTCATAGCTATCCTTGAGGCCATAAAGGCTGCAGGGAAGCTTCACGCAAAGATAATAGTTATGTAGGAGGTTTATTTGGTTTCGGAAGCAAAGAGTGTTGATGTTTATTGGGATTTAAACGAGCTTTCCCAAATTAAAGATAAGAAAAAAGCTACTATCGCCTTTGAGGCATACCTTTTTGAACAGTTCTTGAAGGAAGCCTTAAAGCCCGAATTTAAACCTCTCTTTGGAGGGGATTTTCAGTCTTCAACCTACAAAGACCTTTTTATTATGGAGCTCTCACAGGAGATTGCGAAGGAAGACCCTTTAAGTTTAGAAAGACTAATGGATAGAGCTCTACACTCTTACAGGAGCAACAGTTAAGCATGAAGGAGAGCTTAACTTTTTACTACGAAAAAGTTTACAAGTACTCTGATGTCGTCTTTGTGGTTTTGATACTTGCAATACTTGCCAGTATGATTTTACCTATACCAGCCTTTTTGCTTGACATACTTTTAACTTCAAGTATTACCTTTTCAATATTAATTTTGATGACTACAGTTTACGTAAAACACCCTTTGGAACTTTCCTCCTTTCCCTCTTTGCTCTTGCTTGCAACCCTTTTTCGCCTTTCTTTAAACGTTGCTACGACGAGGCGAATCCTCCTTCACGGACACGAAGGCCCTGACGCTGCAGGTAGAGTAATTAAGGCTTTCGGTCAATTTGTCGTAGGCGGAAACTATGTTGTAGGTATAGTTGTTTTTGCGATACTTGTAGTTATCAACTACATAGTTATAACGAAGGGGACAGAGAGGATTTCTGAGGTTGCCGCGAGGTTCATTTTAGACGCAATGCCGGGTAAGCAGATGAGTATAGACGCTGACCTAAATGCAGGCCTTATAGATGAGAAGGAGGCAAGGAGGAGAAGGGAAGAGATAGCTCGCGAAGCGGACTTTTACGGGGCTATGGACGGTGCTTCAAAGTTTATAAGGGGAGATGCCGTTGCTGGAATAATAATAACCTTTATAAACATAATTGGAGGCCTGTTAATAGGAATCTTTCAGCACCACATGGATTTTTCCCAAGCAGCTAAAACTTTTACCCTTTTAACTGTTGGAGACGGACTTGTTTCTCAAATACCCTCTTTAATTACCTCAACAGCTGCAGGCCTAATGGTCACCAGGGCTGCTGCAGAGACCGACTTAGGTAGGGAGATATTTAAACAGCTGACCCAGTATCACAAGCCCCTTTTTATGGGAGCTCTAACCTTGGCCGTAGTTGGCCTCGTTCCGGGGATGCCTACTCTGCCTTTTATGCTCCTTGCTTCCCTCCTTGCAGCGGTAGGGTACATTGTTTATAAGTACGAGAAAGCAAAGGAGATTGAAGAGGCAGAAAGGAGAGCCAGAGAATTACTTAAAGAATCTAAAAAAGAAGAGCCTGAAGAGCTTGTAGTTCAGCCTGAACCTATAACTTTAGAGATAGGTTATTCGCTAATTCAATACGTTGATGAAACCCAGAACGGAGAGGTTGTTAAGAAAATTAGGAACTTAAGGAAACAGCTGGCTAAGGAGCTGGGCATAGTTATTCCTTTAGTTCACATAAGGGACAATCTTGAGTTAAAGCCTAACGAGTATAGGATTCTCTTAAAAGACGTTGAGGTTGCTAAAGGAGAGGTGGAACCTGGAAAGCTCTTGGCTATAGATACTGGAGGTTTAAAAGGGGAGTTAAAGGGTAAACCTACAAAAGAGCCGGCCTTCGGACTACCTTCATACTGGGTTAATCAGAATGAAGCTGACAGGGCAAAACTTTTGGGCTATACAGTTGTTGATGTTCCTACTGTAATAGTGACTCATCTTTCTGAAGTTATAAAGAAGCACGCTCACGAGATACTCTCAAGGGTAGAGGTTAAGAAACTCGTTGATAACTTGTCTAAGAAATATCCTGAAGTTAAGGAAATTGTTCCGGAGCAAGTTCCTTATGGTATTTTAACTAAAGTTCTTCAAAACTTGTTAAGAGAAAAGATACCTGTCAAAGACTTACTTTCTATCATAGAAGCGGTTGCAGATAACATAGACAAGGTTAAAGACCCTGATGTGCTTACTGAGTTTGCAAGGCAAGCTCTCTCAAGGCTTATAACCAGTATGTATTCTAAAAGTGGCGTTTTAACTGCCCTTTCCCTTTCTCCTGAAACTGAAGAGTTTATACTGAAAAAGGTAAGGGAAGGGAACGGAGCTCTCCCCCCTCTTGAACCCCTTTTCGTTCAGAACTTGGTTAAGAGCATAAGCTCCCAGATAGAGCCCTTTTTAAAGGCTCAACTACAGCCTGTTGTTCTAACCTCGCCGGCAGTAAGACCTTATCTAAGTAAAATCCTAGAGCCTTACCTTCCCAGCGTTGCTGTCCTCTCTTACGCTGAGATTGAGCCAGGAATAAACTTAAACCTTATTGGAGTGGTTAAAGGGAATGAAAGTTAAAGTCTATGAAGGAAACAGCCTAGAAGAGCTTATAAAGAAAGCCAAAGAAGATATGGGTGATGTAGAGATTCTCTACTATGAAGTAGAGAAGGAAGGTTTCTTGCCGTTTTTAAAGAGGAAGAGGTATAAGCTCTTTGTTAGCGAAAAGCTGAATATGGAAAGAGAGCCTCTAAAACTGGAGGTAGAGACAGAAATAAAGAGGGAGATTGACGAGATTAAGGAGCTCCTTTTGGAGTTAAAGAAAGAGCCTTTCCCGCCGGTTAACTTACAGCCTTCACCTGTTTCCTCTGTTGAACCTGTAAGTGTGGAGGTTAGGAGAGAGTTTGAGGAATTTGGAGGAGACGCTTTAGAACTGTTAAATCTCCTCCTTAAGAAGGGGGTTGAAAAGGAAGTTGCTAAAGAGTTCGTTAAACATTCTTGCGGTCTTGATATAGATACTGAAAAACTTGACCTTAACACCTTAACCTTTAAGGAGGCCCTTTTAAAGCCCATAAATGATTTCATAGAGTTTACCGGGGAGTTTAAAGTTAAAGAAGGAGAAAAGATAGCTTATGTCTTTTTAGGACCTACAGGAGTTGGCAAGACTACCAACCTATTTAAAGTTGCAAGTAGGTTTGTCTTAGAGAAGGGGTTAAAAGTAGGCGTTATAACTACCGATACTTTTAAAGTTGGGGCTGTTGCTCAGGCAAGGAGTTATGCCTCAATTCTTGACGTTCCTTTCTTTGTTGCTACAGACAGTAAAAAGCTAAAGGAGATAGTTGACAGTCTTCAAGACCTTGAGGTTATATTAATTGACACTGTAGGTAGGAGCCACTACGACTACTGGAGGTTAGGGGAGATAAAGTCTATACTAACGGGACTTAACATTCCTTCTAAAATGGTTCTCCTGTTAAGCTGTAATTACTCTACGAGCGAGGCTGTTCAGGTTGTAAATAAGTATAGAAGCTTCTTTCCCGTTAACAACCTATTCTTTACAAAGATTGATGAGAGCTCCCAACCTGGAATTCTCTTAAATATCCCTTACTTAACCGGACTTCCGGTTTCCTACATAAGTACGGGCCAGAGAGTGCCTGAAGACATGAAGGTTCTAACCCCTGAATTGATGGCCACTTACATACTAGGAGAGTGATGGAGAGTCAAGTAGAGAGTCTCTTAAAGTTAGCCAAGAATAGGGGAAAGAAGCGCTCTCCTAACCTTATATCCGTTGTTAGTGGGAAAGGGGGAGTTGGGAAGACTGCAATTACAACTTCTTTAGCCTATTCCCTTGCTAACCACTTTAACAAGAAAGTTCTCCTTTTAGACTGTGATGTGGGGCTCGGAAACGTTCACGTCGTCTTGGGCCTCTCTTTGGGTAAAAACCTAAAGTTGGTATTTAAAGGACTTCCCATTAGGGAGGTTGTCCAGAGAGTGTATAACTTTGATGTTGTTTTAGGCTTTTCCGGAATTGAGCGTTTAGACGAGCTTGAGGAGGTAAACCCATCCTCTTTCCTAATCCAACTTGAAAGCATAACTCAAGAGTATGATTACATTCTCCTTGACAACTCGGCAGGTTTAAACAGATATACTTTAGGTTTTTCAAAGGCCTCCTCTTCAACTTACGTTATAACTACCCCTGAGCCTACTTCCCTAACAGATGCGTACGCTTTCATAAAGAGTCTTTACAAGTTGTATGGCTATAAGGACTTTAAAGTTATAGTCAATATGGCCTCTTCAAAGAGAGAAGGTATTGAAGTCTTTGAGAGGTTAAACTACTCTGTAAGTAGGTTTTTGGGTTTTAAGTTAAAACTCGTGGGTGTTCTCCCGTATACCAAGAACTTAAAAGAGTCCTTAGCTAAGAAAGTTCCTCTTCCTGAGCTTTACCCTTTTGACCCTTTTAGCAGAGAAATTAAGAAAGTTGCTCAGTTAGAGGTAGGAGAGGTTTATACGGGAGAGGAAAAGAGAGGTTCTTTCATTAAAAGCCTTATAAAGTTATTCTTTGAGGGAAGGTAATGTATGCGAAAACGAAGAAGGACTTAGTTTTGGAAAACCTCCCACTTGTTAAGAAGGTTGCCAGTAAAATCTACAAAAGGATTCCCCCTGGAGTAATTGAATTTGAAGAGCTTGTAAACACAGGAGTTATAGGCCTTATGAAGGCCATAGATAACTACGACAGCAGGAAAGCTCGCTTTTCAACTTACGCTTACATAAAGATTAGAGGAGAAATTTTAGACTACTTAAGGAAGTTGGATTTCCTACCAAGGAGCGTTAGGGAGAAGATAAAGAACAGAGATGGAGAGAGCATTAAAGAGGAAGCGGCCTTTTTTATTTCTTTAGAGGAGAAACTCTTTTCAAGTTCAGATTCTCCCTCTTTTAAAGATATTCTTTCCTCTGGCTTACCTACTCCTGAAGAGGAGCTCTTAGTAAAAGACTTAAAAGAGAGACTTGCTAAAGCTATAGATAAACTCTCAGATAAGGAGAAACTGGTTCTACAACTGCTTTTTGTTGAGGAGCTTGACTTAAAGTCAGTTGCCGATATTCTGAAAGTTTCCGTTTCAAGAGTTTCCCAGATTAAGGGGGGAGCTCTTAAAAAGTTAAGGAACTTCCTTTCTGTATAATTTATCCTGAATGGTGAATCAGGAGATAAAATGACTCTCTTAAAGCTTATTTTCTCAAAATCGGGAGAGGCAAAAAACTTAAAAGGAAATAAAGAAACAAGAGTTAAGAAAAGCTCTTTCCACTCTATCTTAAAGAGTGAGCTCCGTTCAAGTAATCCGGATTTAGATGCTTACTTACTGAGGAGGAAACTCTCTTCTTTTATAGGTTCGTCTAAGCTTTTAGATAGGTTAAGAGAGAGAAGGCTTAAAGTACTTGTTGAATTTCCTTCTTTTAACTCCTTAAAGTTGAAAGAAATTTACCGTGAGAAAAAATTTTCAGAATATAAATTTCAATGTTTAGTTTTCCGTTCTGTTCCTCTTAGTAAGGAGACAGGAGGTTCCCTAAAAGTAAGCAGTAAGAGCAAAAGTCAAGTTGTTTGTGTAAACGACTCTCAATTTTTGGGTTTAAGCTACCTAACTCCTACTTTTAATCCAACTTTAGTTAATGGTTTTTATCAAAAAACCAACAATTGCTTTTGTTCTTCTATTATTTCATCTGTAAATCCTAGATTAAAGTTTAGAAAAACTTCAATAACTTTACCTTACTATAAAGATTTTAAGCAGAAGCACTTAAAAACTCGGAATGTCGTTTCTTATTCTAACCTTAGGTTAAAAAAATTAGAACCTGTCAATGGGAATGTAGTTGAAAAACAGATTCCCTTTGCCCTTGAATTCCAAAAAGAGGAGAAAATAG
>JALSNF010000047.1 GCA_026987115.1 Desulfurobacteriaceae bacterium | reverse complement strand
TAAGTAAAGAAGTCTCACTTTACTATCCTATGTTCAATTTTTATACAGATGTGAAGTGGAAAGAAAATGTTAGACTCTCTTTTAGTAAAAGGAAGAGAGATTTTTTTAAGCCATTAAAGATAAAGATAAAAAGAGAAAGAACACATCAAGGGAGGAATATTGCTGTAGAGGAAAAGAGAGACAAAATAGATAGGACTTTTTTGTTTGATAACCTTATGAAGGTTAAGAGTAGAAACGTTAATTACCTTTTTAGCTTCCTCAACCTTGATAAGTTTAATAAAAGAGAACGCTTCTCTACCAATACTTCAATAGATAACTTTGGTTTTGATAAGTTAACGAGTATGTATCCAACTTCTTTTAATGCAACTTCTTACATAGAGCAATTCAATAACGGAAGCGCTCATACTTTCTTAAAGAGCTTTCCTTATTACTTTCTAGCCGATTTTAAGAGGGCTGTGAATGGAAACTTTGCTCTTACTTTAAGGAGTAAGGATTTAGCTCTCAGGCTCTCTTTGAGAGAAGGGAAAATCCTTAACTTAAGTCTTTCTCTTTTTGGAGACAGCCGTATATCTACCGGAGACTTCCTTTCTGAGATAACTTCTCTCATTCGTTCTAACGGTTTTGTTCCCGGTAAGGTCTATGTAAAGCTTAAAGGCAAGGGTTCTGTTGAAAAACGGGATAGGTTGGAGTTGAAGGTTTGAGGTTGTTCTTCGTTCTGCTTTTGAGTTTTTTTGTTTCTGTGTCGTCTTACGGAAGTGGGAAGGTTGATTTAGACCTTCAGAACTATAAAAAGGGTCTCTTTCAGTATGAGATAGGTTCTTACTCAACGGCTTTAGATTACTTCTTTAAACTTCTCAAACCTAATTCTCCCTATTACAAAGAGGCCCTCTTTATGCTTGCAAAGACTTACTACGCCATTGGTAAGAAGACAGGAATGAAAGGGTTTCTCTGGCAGGCCCTTAACTACTTGGAGCTCTACTTTATTGAATACGGAAACAGGGAGCTTCCCTGGAAGTACTACTACACGAGAGCCCAGATTTACGAATCCCTCTCCTTTTACGAGCAGGCTCTTGCCCTTTACCGAGTTGCTTTTTTAAGGGCAAAAACCCCTCAAGAAAAACTTGAAACTACGATTGGTATTGTTAGGTGTGCCGTCTGGGTTAAAAGACCTGACATCGTTGACCAGTATTTTATCCTGATAAGCACTTCAAATTTAACTGCTAAAGAAAAGGAGAAGGTTAACTTTGTTAAAGGTCTCGTTCTCTTTTCCCTTGGAAAGTATAAAGAGGCACTTCCTTACTTTATGGAGCTCTACCGCAGGTATGAGAACTATCTCATAGATAACCCGAATTATTATCTCCTTGTTGCTGAAGACATTTATAGGCTGGGAAACTACACTTTGGCTGAACAGCTCTTTAGAAGGATAGCAAGCTTAACTAAAGACCCAGAAGTTATTAGAAAAGCTACTTTAAGGCTTGGAGACATTGAGGTAAAGAAGAAAAACTACGCTCTTGCATTTGTTTACTACTATTCTCTCGTAAGTGGATATCCTAGTTCTATGGAGGCTACAGTTGCTAAGCTAAAGATAATTCCCCTACTTGACATTCCAAAGGTTCGTTATAGGGCTCTTTTGTCAAAAGAGGAGGCTTTTAAAGACCCTATTAAGTTTACGGCTTCTATTCTCGTTAACTACAGGACAACCTATGTTGGAATATACGCTCTTGCAGACCTAGGTTATTTTGTGTTTAAGCTTGGCTCTCCGGAAAATGTCTTTAAAAGGTTAACTTGGGAGCTCTCTTTGGTCTTTCCGGAGGACTTAAAGTATGAGCAGAGAGAGTTCCTCGTTAAGCTGTGGACTCCTTACCTTTTGAAGTTGCCCTCCAATAAGGCTTGTAGTCTCTACAAGTCAAATCCCAGCTTTTTTGAAGAGCTCTTTAGTAAAGAGGTTCTCTTAAAGTTTGTAAACGACTTGAAATCCTGCAATTTAAGGAGGTTAAGGGTAGAGCTCCTTTCCTACATGGTTAAACGCTGGAAGGACGATAAAGACAGGTTGTTAATGGCCCAAGCTCTTTTTGAGAATAAGGACTTTGCAAATGCTTTAAAAGTTCTTGAAAAGGTAAAAAATAAGGACAGTTGCAAATATCTACTCCTAAAGGGGGAGCTCTCAATTTTCCTTCCCATTAAAGGTTTTCCCTTTGACAAGTTCTCTCAAAAGTGCTTAAACCCTAAAAGTGGAGCATTAGTTGTTTATTATTTAGCAAAAAATGGTAATATTGAATCTGCGTTCAACTACTTTAAAGAGTTTAAAAGGGAGCTTTTAAAGAGCTACTCACGGGAGCTCGTTGTGAAGGGAGCTCTAAATAAACTCCTTGAAATATCTGCCTACTACGGGAGGTATGACATAACCAAAGCGGTTGCCTCTTCTCTCGTAGGTGCTGGCTATGGAGACTGTTTAACAGAAAGTTATCTTTTGCTTTCCCTCTCTCGCTTGGGAGAAGTTGATAAAGCGAGGGAAGTTTACAAGAAGGTAAGCGCCTGTTTAGACTCACTTTCAGTTTTGGCAAAGTCTGTTTATCAAAATACCCTTTTAGAAAGGGAGGTTGTTAATGGCTCTTTTTAAGGAGCTCTTACCGATAGAGGAAGGGCTTAACTACTTTTACCAGCGTTCAAAAGTTATTCAGAGCAACATTGCCAACGTTGATACTCCTTTTTACAGGCCTAAAGACCTGGTATTTGAAAGGGAGCTTAAGGAGTGTCTGAAACTTAAAACCACAAACCCAAAACACATACAGCCTGTTAAATGTAGTGGCCAGAAGTTTAAGGAGATAACCCTTTCTGATGTTTCAGGTTACGATGGAAACAGGGTAAATCTAGATAAAGAGCTTGCAAAACTTGCAGAGACGGCGATTATGGCAAAGCTCTTAAACGAGGCTTTAAGGAAAGAGATAGGGAAGTTAAAACTCGTTATGGGGAGTAGGTAATGATTTTCAAAGGTCTTGAGATTTCCCTCTCTGGAATGCTTGCCCAGAGGGTAAGAATTGCCGTTGCGTCAAGCAACCTTTCAAACGCTCGGTCTGTTGACGAAAACGGCTCTCCCTACAGAAGGAAAATTCCCATTTTTGAATCAGTTTTGGTTAAAGAGGGAAGTTTAAAGCTTTACAGGGTAAAAGTAAAAGAGATAGTAGAAGACCCTTCTCCGTTTAAGGAAGAGTATGACCCAGGTAATCCCCTTGCTGATAAGAGGGGATACGTTAAGCTTCCCAACGTTGACCCTTTAAGGGAAATGGTTGATGTGATGAGCGCTATAAGGAGTTATGAAGCCAATTTGACCGCTTTTAATACCAATAAGAGAATGATTCTTGACGCAGTAGAACTCCTTAAGGCTTAAGGGAGGAGGGACGATGAAGGTTTTTCCTGTTTCTTATTCTGTTTTGCCTGTTTGGGGGAAATCACAAAAAGAAAGTACTCCCTCTTTTAAAGAGCTCCTTGAGGACTTTATATCCCAAGTTAACTCTCAACAGTTAGAGGCCAGGAATGTAGAAAAGGCACTTTCTATGGGGAAAGTGGAAAACATAGAGCAAGCTATGTTTGTAATAGAAAAAGCAGACCTTTCCCTTCGCCTTTTAGTTGAGCTTAGGAATAAGGCGATAGAGAGCTATCAAGAGATTATGAGGATGCAGGTCTAAAAAGGTGGAAATCAAAGAGTTAAGGGATAAACTCTCTGACTTTGTAAGGAAGAACGCAAACCCTCGGGGAATTGCACTGGTTTTAGGGGCCCTTACCCTTATTGCTTTTCTCTCTTTTATCCTCATTAAGGGAAGAGGAGAGGATAACTTTGCAGTTCTCTATACCCACCTTTCTCCAGATGACGCAGGTGAGATACTTACTGTTCTTCAAGAGGAGAAAATTCCCTATAAGGTGGTTGGGGACGGTAGCATAATACTGGTTCCAAAAGATAAAGTATATGACGTAAGGTTAAAGCTTGCAGCAAAGGGATTGCCCCACGGTAAAGTTGTGGGCTTTGAGCTCTTTGATAAGCCTAAACTGGGCATAACCCAGTTTCAGGAAAACGTGGAGTACTTGAGAGCTCTTGAAGGTGAGCTTGAGAGAACAATTAGGCAAATTGACGCAGTTAGGGACGTTAAAGTAAACATCGCACTTCCCAGAGACTCAATTTTCGTTAGGAGTACTTCAGAGCCTAAAGCTTCTGTCTTAATAGACCTTTGGCCTGGAAGGGATTTAACTAAGGAGCAGGTAAAGGCAATAGTGTTTTTAGTTTCCCATGCCGTTCCCGGTTTAAAACCTGAGAACGTAACCGTTGTTGACAACAGGGGAAGGGTTTTAACAGACCTTTTAGAAAATCAAGACAGTGAAAGGCCTACAAAAGAGCTCTTAATAAAGAGACAGTTGGAAAGGGACATAGAGGATAAGGTAAGAACTTTGCTTTCAAGGGTTTTAGGAAGCAATAAAGTAGTAGTTAGTGCCTCTGTAGAGGTTGAGACTGGAAAGTTCCAGCAAAAGAGGGAGCTCTACAACCCCGACCTTACGGCAGTGGTAAGTGAAAGGAAAGTTCAAGAAAGGGAAACTACTACTGAGAAACTGCCTCAAGGAGCTCCTGGAACTCCTACAAATGTTCCCCCTGTAATAAACAACCAGTCTCAAGGTCAGGTAGTCAAAAAAGAGAAGAGGGACATTACTACCAACTACGATGTTTCAAAAACTGTTGAAGAAACTAAAGCTCCAATTTTCAAGATAAAACGAATAACCGTAGGCGTCTTAATTGACGGGAAGTATAAAGAGGTTAAAGAGAAGAACGGAACTGTAAAGTACGAGTTTGTCCCCCGTCCTGAGAAGGAGCTTAAAATCTACGAGGAAATAGTGAAAAGCGCTATAGGGTATGACCCAAAAAGGGGAGATGTTGTAAGAGTTGCCAGCGTTCCCTTTGAGAGAAGCCTCCTTACGCCTAAAGAGGGAAACCAGACTTCCAGATTTCCTTGGTATTACTTGGCAATAGGAGTTCTTGTTGGAGGTAGCCTTCTACTTTTAATTGCCTTAAAGGTCCTAAAGGGGAGAAAGAAAGAGGTTAAGCCTGAAGTGGAGCTCTCAGAGGCTCTTCTTGCCGAGATGAAAGCAAGGTCTCAACATAAAGAAGAGATAGAAAGCTTAGACCTTACTAAAGACCCTGCCTATCTTAAAATTATAGAGATAGGTAAAGACTACCCGGAAATTATAACCAGCGTTGTTAGTAAGTGGTTAAGAGAGAGGTAGTAATGGAACTTGACGACTTCACGCCTTTTTTGGAAGGCGTAAAGTGTAATGAAGGAGAGAGCTTAGAGGAGAAGTACGAAAGGGAGTTAATGAAGTTAAAGGCCCAGTATGAGGAAAAAATAGAGAAGATTAAGGAAGAGTTTTACTCCTTAGGTTTTAAGGAGGGATATCAGAAGGCGTCTAAGGAGTGTGAAAGGATACTCTTTGAAAAGGAAAGAGAGCTCTCTCTAAATTACTTGCGTAAACTTGAGGAAGTTTCCTTGAATGTTGACTCATTAGTTGAGAAAATAGAAAAAGAGAAGAAGAGGAGGTTTAAGAAATTCCTATCTTCTATTAACTCTTCTTTAGCTGAAATGTTAAGCCTTCTCTACATAAGCCCTTCAAATTTAGAGTTCCTAAAGAGAGAAGTCCTTTCCTTGATAGAGGAATTTTCACAAGAGGAGCTCTTGGCTGTAGAAGTTGGTAAAGGCCTTAAGGGAGTTGTTAAGGGAGAGAAAGTAAGGCTTAACGAAAAACTCGGAGAATATGACTTTAGGTTAATCTTTAGGGACTTTCAAATAGAGAGTTCCTTTAAGGAGAAACTGAACCTTATAAAGGAAGAAATTGAGAGAGAGGCTAAAGAGACTGCCTAAGTACAGGGTAATTGGAAAGGTAAAAGAAGTTAAAGGAAGTGTTATAGAGGCTAAGCTTCCAAAAGTTCACATCGGGGATTTCTGCAAAGTTAACGGTTCAATAGAAGCAGAGGTCGTCGGCTTTAAGGAAGGTAAGGCCCTTCTTATGCCCTACGACGATATTCAGGGAATTACTGTAGGAACTAAAGTTGAAGCTGTTATTTCTGGTTTAAAAGTTGGCGTTGGCCAAAGGATGCTGGGAGCAGTTATAGACCCCTTCGGTAAAGTTCTAAACGGTAAGGACTTTAAAGTTGAAGAGTTTGTCCCCTTAAAACCTTCCCCGGTAAATCCTTTAAAGAGGGAAAGGATAAAAGAACCTTTAGACTTAGGCATCAGGGTAATAAACTCTCTCTTTACCGTGGGTAAAGGCCAGAGGGTAGGTATATTTGCAGGTGCAGGAGTTGGCAAGAGCACTTTACTCGGAATGATATCAAGGTTTACTGAAGCAGAAGTGATTGTTGTTGCCTTAATCGGAGAAAGGGGAAGAGAAGTAAGGGAGTTCCTTGAGGACTGTTTAAAGGAGGGAATGGATAGGGCCGTTGTTGTTGTTGCAACTTCTGACATGCCTCCTCTTGCCAAGATAAGGGCAGCAAACGTTGCCTGCTCGGTTGCAGAATACTTTTCAAGGGAGGGAAGAAGCGTTCTCCTGTTGTTAGATTCCCTTACGAGGTTTGCAATGGCCCAGAGGGAGGTTGGGCTTTCAGTTGGAGAGCCCCCTACCAGTAAAGGTTATACTCCTTCAGTATTCTCTTCCCTGGCAAAGCTTGTAGAGAGAACGGGGAACTTTGAAGGCTCAGGCAGCATAACGGGAATATTTACTGTTTTAGTGGAAGGGGACGACATATCGCTGGACCCTGTTGCAGATGCTTCAGTTGGCCTCCTTGACGGCCACATAGTCCTTTCAAGGAAACTGGCAAACAGGCGTCTCTTCCCTGCTGTTGATATTTTAAAGAGCATTAGTAGGTTAACTCCTCAGTTAGTTAGCAGGGAGGTTATGGAGCTCCAGTCTTTGGTTTTTGAGCTTGAATCTGTCTATAAAGATAACGAAGAGGTTATCCAGCTTGGCCTTTATAGAAAAGGCACTTCTAGAAAGATAGACCTTTCTATACGGGCCCATGAGAAAATTGAAGCTTTTATAAGGCAAGGGATTGATGAGAAGGTTGACCTCCAAGAGAGTTTCTCTTCTTTAAGGAAGTTGGTAGAATCAATACTTGGGGAGGAAAGGTCAAATGGCTTTGGACGGGATATACATGAAGAACAATGATTCATCGTTAAAAGTAGTTCCGAATAATTACGATAACTCAAAAATGAGTCAGGAAGACTTTATGAGAGTCCTTCTGGCAAACCTTCAGTGGCAGGACCCTTTAGAAGCTCAAGACATTAGTCAGTTTATAGACAACACGGTTAAGCTCAGGGAAATGGAGGTCTTAAACTCCTTTGAGGACAGCGTTAAAGAGATAAAGGAGTCTTTAAACTCCTATTCTTTAGTCTTTGCTTCCTCTTTTATTGGTAAGGAGGTTGAATACAAAGGAAACAGGACTTACGTAAAAGGGGGAAAAGGAACTTTTGAGTTTAGCCTCTCCTCTCCTGCTCAGAAAGTAGTTGTTAGGGTTTTTGATTCTAAAGGAAATCTCGTTGAGGAGAAGGAGCTCTATTCCCTTTCAAAAGGTTCCTATCCCTTTGAAATTGATAACCCTTCCCTTGCTGACGGCTATTACACCGTAAGCGTTGACGCTTACTCTTTAGGTGGTTCTAAAGTAGATGTTGAAGTTAACAGCTTTGCCCTCGTAGAGGGGGTGAAAAGAGAGGATAACAAGGTTTACCTTAAGACCTCCTCTTTTGAAATTCCTTTAGAAGAGATAACCTATGTAGGGGGATAGCCATGCTTCAGTCTTTTTACACGGCCTTTACAGGATTAACTGCCGACAAGCGTTGGCTTTCGGTAATCTCAGACAACATTGCCAATGTTAATACTGTTGGCTTTAAAGCCGAAAGGGCAGTTTTTGAGGACTTACTTGCAAGGAGTTTAACCACTTTTAAGAACGGAGCTCCCGTAAACCAAGAAATTGGAGGGGGAGTTTTCGTAAGTGCCACGGTAAAGGACTTTAGTCAAGGAACCTTTATGAACACTAACAACCCTTTAGATTTGGCCCTTGACGGTGAAGGCTTCTTTATGGTGAAGGATAACTCAGGTCTAACCTACTACACTAGAAACGGCCAGTTTAGGCTTGATTCTAACGGAAGTTTGATAAATATGCTCGGTATGAAAGTTCAAGGTTGGATGCTAGACGACAACGGGAACATGGCAGGTGCTATAAGTAATATAACAGTTCCGATGGGAATGGACCCGAAAGTGACTAAGTTTGTCTCTTTTGAAGAGCCTTCAAACCTTGATTCTCGTTCAGACGTAATCTCCTCAAGCTTTGACCCTGCTAACTCTGCAACATATAACTACGTTAACTCTCAAACCGTTTACGATTCTTTAGGCAATCCTCACACTCTCTCTTACTACTTCCGGAAAATAGACACTGGTAAGTGGAAGGTATATACCCTAATTGACGGAACGCTGACTCCTGTTTACGACGGAACTAACTATTACAAGAGTTTAATTTTAACTTTTAACGATAGAGGTCAGATTGCCTCTGCAACTGCAGACACTCAAATTACTTTAACTCAGAACGAAAATGACAGCGGTTCTTCTGGAAGTTTTACCCTTTCTAACCCGCCAGTAGTAGGTAGCGTCCACATAAAGAAGGTTGACGGGATAACCGTTAACATTCACGATGAGGGAGATGGAGACGGGGACGGGATAGGCAACCTTGTTGACGAGCAGGGAAATGTGGTTGGAACTGTAAACTACTCTACTGGAGAGATAAAGCTTACAGGTGATTACGCTTCTTCAACCCAAATAAAGGTAGATTACCTAAATAGCCCTACTACTGCGACTGCAACTTTAGACTACAAGAGAATTCTTATTTCTGGATATGACCCAAACACGGGAGCTACTTCTCCCTTTACTTTCTCCGTTAACTATGAGAACTTAAGGCAACTTGCCTCAGATTTTATCTTCTACGCCAAACAAGACGGAAACAGCAAGGGAGACCTTATTGCCATTGCCGTTAGTGAAGACGGGGTTTTAAAGGCCACCTACTCTAACGGGAAGGTTAAGGACATAGCCCGTCTTGCGATAGCTACTTTTAAGGATAAGGAGATGCTCGTTAGAAAGGGAAGCTGGCTCTACGTTCCTAACCTTCAAACCTTTACCCCTGTAATAATGCCCGGAGGGGTTATCTCAAAGATAAGAAGCGGAATGCTTGAGATGTCAAACGTTGATATAGCTAACGAGTTTATAAACCTCATCACTGCTCAAAGGTCTTATCAGGCGAATGCCAGAGTAATAACTACCGATGACCAGATACTTCAAGAGACGATGAACATTAAAAGGTAGTGAGGCTTAGATGGCTGAAGACGAGAAGCAGGAACAACCGCAGGAAGGTAAGGGTAAGAAGAAGAAGTTATTGATATTGGTTCTGATTTTCTTAGTTTTGGCAGCCGGCGGAGGGGCTGCCTACAAGTTTTTGGTTCTTGATAAAAAGAAGGCTGTTAGTAATGAAAAGCAGGCTGAGAAGATTATTGAGGAGATAAAGGCTACAGAGAAAGTTGGAGTTATGTTTGACCTTGGAACTTTCGTTGTAAACCTTGCTGACCCTGATATTGAAAGGTATTTGAAGGTTTCTATAGTTTTGGAGCTTAAAGACCAGAAAGTCCAAGCTGAAGCTCAAAAGAGGCTGCCTGAAATAAAGGATGCGATTACCACTTTGCTCTTAACAAAGCGTTCTTCGGAAATAAGGACTCCAGAGGGAATAGAGTTTTTAAAGGAAGAGATAGCAAAGAGAGTTAACGCTATTCTGCCCCTTGGAGGAGTAAAGAACGTTTACTTTACAGAGTTCATAATCCAGACGGGATAGGATGGAAGAAAAGTTAGAGAAGTTTAAGGATATTGAACTAAAAGTCTCTTTGGTTTTAGGGAGGAAGGAGCTCCCCCTTTCTAGGGTTTTAAAACTGAAGGAAGGGGACTTAATAACCTTTGACGTAAAACTGGAAAGTTATCTGGAAGTCCTCCTTAATGAGGAGAAGTTTGGTATAGGAGAGCTTATAGTGATAAACGATAGGTTAGGGTTGAGGTTAGTTGACCTTGTCTAGTGAGCTTAAGTTCCTTTTAAACTCGTTTTTGATGATTATAGCTCTTCTTACCGTTTACTGGGGTGTAAATAGGTTTGGTTTTAAGCCCCATTTAAGGGGAAGGAACTTGAAGCTGTTAGAGAGGCTACCCCTTAACAGGGAAAGTGGACTGGCAGTAATAGAGTTTAGGGGAAAACTCCTTCTTTGCTATTACTCTAAGGATAACTTTAAAGTTTTAAAAGAGATAGAAGGAAATGGTGAAGAGGCTTTTAGCACTGGCTTTTCTTTTAACGATTCCTCAAACGGCTTACGGCGAGACTCTTAAGGAATTTGCAGATAAGCTTGGGAACCTTGATATTACCCTGAAACTGCTTTTAATATTTACATTACTGGTTTTACTTCCTTCTTTGCTTATAGCTTTTACCAGCTTTACCAGGATAGTTATAATCCTTTCCCTCTTAAGACACGCCTTGGGAACTCCTCAAACTCCTCCAAATCAAGTTGTTATTGCACTTTCCCTCTTTTTAACCCTTTTTACTATGGCTCCTACTTTTAAGGAGATAGAAACACAAGCTCTTAACCCTTACTTAAAGGGAGAGTTAACTGATGTAGAAGCTTTAAAGAGGGCGTCTCTTCCCCTTAAGGAGTTTATGTTGAGGAATACGAGGAAAGAAGACCTTAAACTCTTCCTTGACATGCGAGGTGAAAGGCCTAGCTCTCCTCAGGACGTTGACTTTATTACTCTGGTTCCTGCCTTTATGGTTAGCGAGGTAAAGACGGCCTTTGAGTTCGTTTTCGTGGTTTTCCTTCCTTTTATGCTCATAGACTTCTTAGTTGCAAGTATCTTAATGTCTATGGGTATGATGATGATTCCCCCTATGATGCTTTCTCTGCCTTTTAAGCTTATTCTCTTTGTAGTTTCAGGTGGTTGGGAACTGCTGATTAAATCAATAGTTGAGAGTTATAGATGAGCGTTGACCAGGTTATCTTTCTTAGTCAAAAGATGCTTGAGGTTGCTTTTTTAGTGGGAGCTCCCGTCCTCGTTATAACTTTCCTTGTAGGCCTTGTAGTAAGCGTCTTTCAGGCGGCTACTCAGATTCACGAGATGACTTTAACCTTCATTCCAAAGATTTTAGCTACTATGGTTGCCCTTTATGTTTTTGGAAACTGGATGTTTGTAAAGCTCGTTGACTATGTAAGGGAAAACTTTTTAATTCTCCTTCAAATTCTAAGATGAGTGAGCTTTTTAACTTTATTGCTATTCACTATTGGGGATTCCTGTTTGTGTTTCTCAGGATGTCTGCCTTCTTCCTAGCTTTTCCCTTCCTTTCAACTCCCTTTGTTCCAGTAAGGGTAAAAGTGGTTTTGCTTTTGGCATTTTCCTTTTTCTTTGCCTCCTCGCTTAACCTTAACTTGCTTCCTCCTAAGAGTTTTCTGGAGTTTTCCCTGATAGCTTTAAAAGAGATTACCTTGGGCTTTTCCCTTGCACTTGTAGCTTACATATTTTACGGCGTAGTCTCTTACGCTGGGGAGCTCATTAGTTATATGATGGGTTTAACCGTTGCAAACCTCTTTGACCCAACCTTTGGTCTTGTGTCTTTAACCGGTAGGTTATTTATATTTACCTTTTACTTGGTGTTTTTCTCAACTGGAGGGGCTGAATACTTTGTGGGAGCTCTCTATAAAAGCTTCCTCCTCCTTCCCGTAGGTCAAATTTCCCTAAAGGGTTCTTTCTTTAAGTTCTTGCTTAAAGAGTCCTCTTTAATCTTTTCCTTGGGATTTAAGATGGCCTTTCCTTTTGTTTTCGTCCTCTTCATAACCAACTTGGCCTTGGCTTTGGTTAACAGGCTCATTCCTCAGATTAACGTCTTTATAGTAGGCCTTCCCCTTCAGGTTTTCGTGGGGCTTCTTTTCCTCTCTTTTGGCTTTTCCGTTATAGTCCTCTTTACGGTTAACCTGTCTCAGAGGTTCCTTGAAGACCTATTTATCTTAATTAGGGTTATAAAAGGTGGCTAAGGACCCTTCAAAAACCGAAAAGGCGACCCCTCGGCGGCGTCAGAAGGCAAGGGAAGAGGGAAAGGTTCTAAAAAGTCAAGACCTTCCCGTAGCTTTTAGTCTGTTTTTTACCGCTGTTTTGCTGTTTTTCTACCTTTCCTATCTCTTTAAAACCTTAAATGTTCTCTTTATTTATACTTTTCAGAACTTATCCTTAAACTTCGTCTCTCCCATTTTCTTTACTCTTCTTTTTAAACTCCTCTTTCTGCTTTTTCCTGTTTTCCTCTTTCTCTTGGTAGTTGGAATTTTCTCTAATGCCGTTCAATTTGGTTTCCTTTTTACTTTTAAGCCTTTGGTTCCTAAACTGGAGAACATTAACCCTATTAAGGGGTTAGGACGCCTCTTTTCCCTAAAAAGTCTCTTTGAGGCGACAAAAAGTACTATAAAGCTCGTTTTGGCTTTTATCTTAGGCTATTACAGCGTTAAGTTCTTCTCTTTAAAGTTTTACTCTCTTCCTCTCCTTTCCTTTTATCAACAGGTTTATTTCCTGGGAAAGGTTATTGTCCTTCTATTTTTCATATTTGGCCTCTTTTCCTTTCCCGTTGCTCTACTTGACTTCTTTTACCGCCGATGGGAGTATGAAGAGAGTTTAAAAATGAGTAAGGAAGAGGTAAAAGAGGAGAGGAAGCAGTATGAAGGACATCCCGTAATTAAGTCTGCAATTAGGAAGAGACAAAGGGAGATTGCAACGAGGCGGATGATGGCAGAAGTTCCAAAGGCAGACGTGGTTATTACTAACCCAACCCACTATGCGGTAGCTTTAAAGTATGAAAGGGGGAAAATGCACGCTCCTAAGGTTGTTGCTAAAGGAGTTGATAATGTAGCCCTTAAGATAAGGGAAGTTGCTGTTGAGGCTGGCGTTCCCGTAGAGGAGAATCCGGAGCTTGCAAGGGCGCTATATGTAAGTTGTGAGGTTGGAGACTTTATTCCCGAGGAGTTTTACAGGGTCGTTGCTAAGATTTTGGCAAAGGTTTACCGCCAGAGGAGGGGTTTTTAATTTGGGTTAGGACTTTTACTATTTTGTTAACCATTTTTGGGTCAACGTAGTTCATCACTTCTCCCGCTTTTCTCGGCTTCATGTTGTAAATAATGTAGGCTGCCTCTTTTGGGTCAGAGAGGGCTGAGATTTTCTGTCCTGCAAGTTCTGGGTCCATTTTCTCAAAGACTTGTGCTAGCCTTTTATACCTTTCTTCTTCTACCTCTTCCACTCTCTTTTCTAGCTCTTCCCTTTCTCTTTTTAGTTCTCTTTTTGCCTTCTCTATTTTCTTTAAGAGCTCCTCTTTCTCCTTTATCTCCTTTTCAACCTCCCTTTGGAGCTCCTTTAACCTCTCTATCTCCGTTTTGCTCTCCTTTTCCGTTAAGAGCTCTTGACTAAAAGAGCTGTTGCCTGTCGTCATTATTACTACCGCTGTAAAGAGTGCTGTAAACTTCCCTTTCATGAAGGACCTCTTTAAGGATTTCTGACTTCCTTTTCCTCTTTTCTATTAAGAGCTCTATAGCTCTAACTTCTCCTTTTTCCCTTAAGAACCTCTCTTTAACCTTTTCTATCTGAGCTCTGAGTTTCTCTATCTCTTTCCTGTGCTTTTCTAAACTTTTCCTTAATGCAGTTTTGCTCTCTTCTTTTAGTGCAAATTCTATAAGCTTGCTTAATTTTAACTCTTCAAGCTTCTTAATTTCTGCGTGTAGTTTTTCAAGCCGTTCTTTAACCTCTCTCTCCCTTTCCTTTAGTTCCTCTAGCTCTGTTTTTAGCTCGTTTAAAAGCTTTCTTTTTATTCTTAAAATTTTAAGAAGTCTCATCTATCTCCTGCTTTTTAAGGCAAGTTCTACCATTTTCTTTTGCTCTTTTTTTACGAAGTCGTATATGAGCTTCTGTTCTTCAGGTGATATGTTCTCAAACTTCACTCCGTAGCATATAGCGTGTCTTCTCGGGTATATGTTAATTATCGTGGCTTTTAAGTTAAACCTCCTGCCTTCTAAGGGAAAATCTAGGTTTAACTGCTGTGTTGGAGGAAGTTCCCTTTCAAGCTCACTCAAAGAGATGCATACTTTTGCTCCTCCGGCAGATATGTCAACTATTTCTCCATTAATTCTAATTTCTCCTTCTTTACTTATAATGGTTATAACCGTTGGAACTTCCACCTCAACTCTTGCGTATTCCCTCCTTTGATACCTTGAGAGTTCAAAAGTGTGGGGAATTTGAATTATCAGTTTCCCGTTTTCTGTGAAGGTCTTTACTACCTCTCCTTCAAACTTGTATATTCCGTCCCCTTTCCTGATAAAGGAGATTGTGATTTTCTTGCCTAAGAGCTCTTCCTTAGGGCTATTTCTATCTATAACTGCCCAGTACATAAACCTCTCGTCCTTGTCAAAAAGTGCTACTTCGTATTTTCTCCCGTCTGGAAGGTACATTTTCCCAGGTTGGAAGAGGTCAATGTCTTTGGTGCTTACAAGTGGGATAAAGTAGGGGACATAGTCAAACCCTAATTTCATTCTCATGTCTTTAATGAGCTCTTCCTTTGGGTTTGGAGATTCTTGTAAGTAAAGTTCAACTACCTTTTCAAAGGGGGCTTTAAACTCTAAAGCTAAAAAGGGGTCCCTTCCCAGTTTCATAGAGTATTCCCAGAGAATTTGGGCTTCCTCTTGGGTTAGCTCCCTTTCGTAGGCCTCTTTGAAGAAAGACTCTTTAAGCCTCTTTTTCCTAAGAAACTCTCTTAAAAGTCCTACTAAGATGAAGGTAAGTATGATAGCTACTGCCAGTAAGATAAACAGGAGTATAGTTTCCCCTTGTGCCGTTGGTATCCTTAGAAAACTTAGGTTTCTCATAGCTTTTTTTTCTTCCTCTCAATTAAATTTAGGGCTGCTATTACGGCTTCTTTAAAGCTGCCGTTGTCGGCTTTGCCTTTGCCGGCTATGTCGTAGGCTGTTCCGTGGTCCACTGAGGTTCTAATTATCGGCAAACCTAAAGTGATGTTTACGCTCTTTCCAAAGCCTGTTAGCTTTACGGGTATCAGCCCTTGGTCGTGGTAGATTGCTAAAACTATCTCAAACTCTCCTTTTAGAGCTCTATTGAATATTGTATCTGAAGGGTAGGGGCCAAAGGCATTTATACCTAATTTCTGGGCTTCTCTCACTGCAGGTTCAATCTCTTTTACTTCTTCTTCTCCAAAGAGTCCCTCTTCTCCTGCGTGGGGGTTTAAACCGCAAACCCCTATTTTGCTCCCTTTAAATAGGCTGTTTATGAGTTTTAACTTTGATAGGATTTTTTCCTTTTTAACCTCTTTCGGAACTTCTCTTAGGGGAAGGTGGGTCGTTAATAGAACGACCTTTAGCTTCTCGTTTGCAAGCATCATTGCAAAATCTTTTACTTTGAAGCTTTCTGCCAAGAACTCTGTATGGCCAGGAAAACTGAATCCTGATTCTTTAATCACCTTTTTGTTTATTGGAAGGGTTATTATTGCGTCTAAGTTCCCTTTTTTGGCGTCTTCAACTGCTCTTTTTAGGAAGTTAAGCTGACTTTCTCCGCACTTTTTGCTTGGCTTCCCCGGTGTTATCTCTACATTCTCAATTGTGTTTATGAGGAATAGACCCTTTTCCCTTGGAGGGGAGCTCACTTCTTGAAGTTCAGGTTTTAACGATAGGAGCTCCCCGTAGTACTCCAAAACTTTCTTTGAACCGTAAACTGTGAAGGAAGCTGGGAGCTCCCTCAAAAAAGGTATAGACTTAATTAAAATCTCCGGACCTACGCCGCACGGGTCCCCTAAAGTTATCCCTACTCTTGGTTGAATTTCTCAACCTCCTTTAAGGCGTTTTCAGCCCTTTTTAAGAACTCTGTTGCTATTTTCTCGCTTAAACTCTTAAGCTCTTCCCCAAGCTCTTTTAGCTTGTATTTAAGCTCCACGTTTTCCTGCTCAAGCTCCTCAATTCTCTGCTGGAGGCCTGAGACCTTTTCTTCGTAATCTCTTGCAAGCTCTTCAACGAAAGTCTCAAACTGCCCAGTTAAGCTCTTAACCTTCTCCTTTATCCCTTCTGGAATCTGAATTTCCTCCATTTTCCTCCTCCAAGTTTAAAAGGTGTCCCAGCTTTTCCTTTTTGGTCTTTAGGTAGTTGATATTATACTCGCAGACTCCTGCAATAAGTGGCACTCTTTCCACTATTTCAAGTCCGTAGCCTTCAAGTCCTATTAGCTTTTTAGGATTGTTCGTCATTAGCCTCATCTTTTTAACGCCTAAGTCCCTTAGTATTTGGGCCCCTATGCCAAAGTTCCTCATGTCTGGAGGAAAACCAAGTTTCTTATTGGCTTCCACCGTGTCAAAACCGTGGTCTTGGAGATGGTAGGCCTTAATCTTGTTTACAAGGCCTATTCCCCTACCTTCCTGCCTTAAATAGACTATTACCCCTTTTCCTTCCCTTGCTATCATCTCCATTGCTTTGTGAAGTTGACTTTGGCAGTCGCACTTAAGGGAGCCGAAAACGTCTCCTGTTAAGCACTCTGAATGAACCCTTACCAGTATAGGCTCTTCTTCTTTAATTTCCCCCATAACGAGGGCAACGTGCTCTTTGTTGTCAACTAAGGAGGTGTAGGCGTAAATCTTCCAGTTCCCGTAAACGGTAGGGAGGTTTGCTACTGCTTCCCTTTTTATGAGGCTTTCCCTTCTCATCCTGTATTCTATGAGGTCTGCAATGCTTATTACTTTTAAATCGTGTTCCCTTGCGTACTCAAGTAGCTTGGGAAGCCTCATCATCTTCCCGTCTTCGTCCATTATCTCGCATATAACGCCGGCAGGATATAAGCCTGCAAGTCTTGCCAGGTCAACTGCGGCTTCCGTATGGCCTGAACGCTTTAAAACTCCTCCCTTTCTGGCTCTAAGGGGGAATACATGTCCCGGCTTTACAAAGTCTTCAGGCTTTGCGTCTTTAGAGACTGCCCTTTTTATCGTTATTGCCCTGTCGTAGGCGGAAATTCCTGTGGTTGTTCCAAATTTAGGGTGGGCGTCAACGGAGACGCAGAAAGCGGTCTCTTTAGGGTCTGAGGGGTTAGGCGTCATAGGTTCAAATCCCAATTCTTGACACCTTTCTTCTGTAAGGGCTAAGCAAATTAACCCCCTTCCAAACTTGGCCATAAAGTTTATAGCTTCAGGGCTGACTTTCTCTGCAGCTAGTACCAGGTCCCCCTCGTTCTCCCTGTTAGGGTCGTCAACTACGATTACCATTTTTCCCTTCTTTATGTCCTCTAAAGCCTCTTCAACCTTGTTTAAGGGGAACCTTCCCTTTACCACTTTTAGCTTTTCCTCCTTTCTAGGACTTTGTCTATTAGTCCGTACTCTTTTGCTTCTTGGGCACTCATGAAGTAATCCCTTTCTGTGTCTTGCTCTACTTTCTCTACAGGTTTCCCTGTGTGTTTTGCAAGTATTTCGTTAAGCATCTTTTTGAGCCTTAATATCTCCTTGGCGTGTATTTCTATGTCGGTTGCCTGTCCTTGAAAGCCTCCTAAAGGTTGGTGAATCATTATCCTTGCGTTGGGAAGGGCAAAGCGCTTGCCGGGAGCTCCCGCAGCAAGCAAAACGGCTCCCATACTTGCCGCCTGTCCCATACATATGGTTACTACGTCTGGTTTTATGTACTGCATCGTGTCGTAAATGGCAAGGCCTGCAGTTACAACTCCTCCCGGGCTGTTTATGTAAAGGTAAATGTCTTTTTCCGGGTCTTCTGCCTCTAAAAAGAGGAGCTGGGCTACTATTAGGTTTGCTATGTGGTCGTCTATGGGAGTTCCCAGCATTACTATTCTGTCTTTTAGGAGCCTTGAGTAGATGTCGTAGGCTCTCTCTCCCCTTCCTGTCTGTTCAATTACGATTGGAACAAATTGGTTAACTATCTCTTCCATTTAGACCTCCCTTTCCTTTTGTAAAATGAAATATGGCTTTCTCTTACTTTATAACAACTCTCTTTAACTTTTCCCTGTGCACCCTCTTTGCGCTTATTACTCCTTTAACTTTCTTTACTGAAGAGAGGAGTTTGTTAAACTCCTGTTTGCTTTTTACCTGAACGGTGAAGTCAAGGACGGTCTTTCCGCTTGCAGAGCGGCTCTTTACGCTTGATATGTTTATCTTGTGTTTTGATATTGCCGATGAGACCTCAGCAAGCATTCCCGGTTTGTCTTCAACTAAGACCCTCAGCTTTGCCGGATATACCTTTTCAGAGGGTATGAACTCTACTTGGAGGACTTTGCCCGGGGAGCTCTCTACAATCTGTCTTGCTACTATACAGTCTTTCGTATGTATTACTATACCTTTTCCGGTATTTACTATCCCTATTACATCGTCTCCGGGTAAGGGATGGCAACACTTTCCGAGCTTCACTGCTAGGTTCTCTATTCCGTCTATCTTGATAGACGCCTCTTCTCTTTTATTGGAGCTCTTTTTCTTCTTTCTCTGTTCCTCACCTGAAAGTCCAAGTATTTTCCTTGCAACGACTTCAGCTTCTAACTTTCCAAAGCCTATGTCGGCTAAAAGAGGGGTTAAGCTACTATATCCTAAGTTCTTAATTTTCTCTAAGAGCTCTTCCTCTTTAAAAGAGGTTAGCCCTCTACCTGATAATTTCCTTATTACCTTGTCAAGTAGGCTCTCTCCGAGTTTCCTTGCCCTTTCGTTTTCCTCTTTTCTTATAAAAGAGCGTATTGCGTGGCGGGCCTTTGAGGTTTTAACAAACTTTAGCCAACTTCTGCTAGGCTTTTCCGTGTTTCCGGTTATTATCTCTACCTTGTCTCCACTTTTTAACCTGTAGTCTAAAGGAACGAGTTTTCCGTTAACCTTTGCCGCCCTACACCTGTGGCCTATTGACGTGTGAACTGCGTAAGCAAAGTCAACGGGAGTTGCCCCAACAGGTAAGGTCTTAATGTCTCCCTTTGGAGTAAAAACGTAGATGTCCTCGTTGTATAGGTCTGTCCTTACGGAGTTTATAAACTCCTGAGGGTCTTTCTCCTCCTTTACCCACTCAAGGAGGTTCCTTAACCACAGGAACCTTTCCTTTTCCGACTGAGTTAGAGCTCCCCCCCCTTCCTTATACTTCCAGTGAGCCGCAATTCCCAGCTCTGCAACTTGGTGCATTTCCCAGGTTCTAATTTGAAACTCTATAAACTGCCCCTTTGGTCCTACAACTGTAGTGTGAAGAGATTGATACATGTTAGGTTTAGGAACTGCTATGTAGTCCTTTATCCTACCTGGAACGGGAGTCCAGAGGTTGTGGATTAGGCCAAGAACCTGATAGCATTGGCCTACCGTGTCCGTTATTACTCTTATCCCTGCAACGTCGTAAACCTCTTCAAAGGGAATACCCTTAGTGACCATTTTCCTGTAAATTCCGTAAATGTGCTTTATTCTCCACTGGATTTCTCCTTTTATGCCGTTTTTCTCAAGCTCTTCCCTTACCCTCTCTATAATTCCCTCTAAGTAAGGAAGGAGCTTCTTTTTTTTCTCTTTAACCTTTTTCTCTATTTCCCTGTAAGCTTTTGGGTCTAAGTACTTTAGTGAGAGGTCCTCAAGCTCGTTTTTTAGCCTGTATATTCCGAGCCTGTTTGCTAAGGGAGCGTATATTGTAAGTGTCTCCTTTGCGTTCCTAAGCTGGCTTTCCCTTTTCATGTGCTCCATAGTTCTCATGTTGTGGAGTCTGTCGGCAAGCTTTACTATTAAGACCCTTATGTCCTCGGCAAGGGAGATTAGGAGGTTCCTAAAACTCTCTGCTTCCTTTTCCTCTTTACTTTGGAATGTGTAGCCTTCAAGTTTAGTTACTCCCTTTACTATAAAGGCCACCTCCTTTCCAAACTCCCTTTCTATCTCTTCTATTGTGGTCGCCGTGTCTTCTACCGTGTCGTGTAAAAGCCCTGCTACGATGGTAGGCGTGTCCATTTTTAACTCTGCGAGTATGTAGGCAACTTCTGCAGGGTGGGAGAAGAAAGGCTCTCCAGACTTTCTAAACTGCCCTTGGTGCTTTTCCTTGGCAAACTCGTAAGCTTTTCTTATTAGCTCTTCGTCAAATGTGGGGCGATATTCCCTTACTTTATCTATAATTTCTTGGCAGCTTCTCATCTATTAACTCTAAATAATAGGTTTAACCTATTTAAATTAGTGAAGAAAAACAGGGATTAGCAATGGATGGTGGAGTAATAGGCGTCTTTGACTCTGGAGTTGGTGGGTTAACTGTTCTTAAAGCTATAAGAGACCTCCTCCCTAAAGAAAACTTAGTCTATTTCGGGGATACTGCAAGGGTTCCTTACGGTACTAAGTCTCCAAAAACTATAGTTAAGTACAGTCTTGAAAACGCAAGGCTTTTAAGCTCTTTTAACCTGAAACTTTTAGTTGTTGCCTGTAATACCTCTTCTGCCCACGCACTTGAGGCTTTAAGGAGGGAGCTCCCCGTTCCCGTGGTAGGGGTCGTTGAACCCGGAGCTAAGCTTGCAGTCTCTTCCAGTAAAAACGGAAAAGTGGGAGTTATAGGAACGGAGGCTACCGTAAAGAGCGATGCCTACAAAAGGGCGATTCTCTCTATTAACCCTTCTTATCAGGTTTTCCAGAGGGCCTGTCCTTTGCTGGTTCCCCTGATAGAGGAGGGGTGGCTTAACGACCCTATAACCGCTCAAGTTGTTAAAAGGTACCTTTCTCCCTTTAAGGAGCTCTCCATAGACACTTTAGTTTTAGGATGCACCCACTATCCCCTCCTAAAGGGGCTTATTAAAGAGCTCTTTCCCGAGTTTAACTTAATAGATTCTGCTAAGGCCGTTGCACTGACTGTTAAGGAGCTTTTGTCTTCAAGTTCTGACGGCGGCGGTTCTGTTAAAGTTTTAGTTAGCGACAAGACAGAGAGGTTTGAAAGGATTGCTAAGATGATAATGGGAAGAGACATTACCGTAGAGGAGGTAAGTTTTGATAAGGAATGACGGAAGAAAGCCTGACCAGCTAAGGGAGGTAAAGATAACCCTTGACTACGTCAAATACGCTGAAGGTTCCTGTTTAATAGAGTTTGGAGACACCAAGGTAATCTGCACTGCCTCTATAGAAGAAAAGGTTCCCCCGTTTTTAAAGGGAACCGGTCAAGGGTGGATAACTGCCGAATACTCTATGCTTCCGAGGGCTACTGCTCAAAGAACTGTTAGAGAGGCTGCAAGGGGAAAGTTAACAGGTAGAACTCAAGAGATACAGAGGCTTATAGGTAGGGCTTTAAGGAGCGGAATAGACCTTACCCTTTTGGGAGAAAAGACAATCTGGATTGACTGTGATGTTATTCAGGCAGACGGAGGAACCAGAACGGCCGCAATAACGGGTGCTTTTGTAGCCCTTTACAAGGCCCTTGAGAAAATTGAGAAGCTTTCGGCGGTTAAGTCCTTTATTGCTGCAGTTAGCGTTGGCATAGTTAACGGGGAGCTCCTACTGGACCTTAACTACGAAGAAGACTCTATTGCAGAAGTTGACATGAATGTCGTTATGAACGAAAGGGGAGAGTTTTCAGAGCTTCAAGGAACGGGAGAGGGGAGGTGCTTTACAAGAGAAGAGCTTGACGGACTTTTAGAGCTTGCCCAAAAAGGGATAAAAGAGCTGATTCTTAAGCAAAAAGAGGCTTTGGGGGTTTTAGGTTGAAGGTCGTTTTTGCTACTTCAAATCAGGGGAAGGTAAAAGAAGTGAGGGAAGCTTTAAAGGAATTTGGCATAGAAGTTCTCTCTTTAAGGGAGGTAGGTAAAGAACTTCCTCCTCCTGAGGAGACCGGGAATACTTTTTGCGAGAACGCCTATCAAAAGGCTACCTATTACAGTAAGGCCCTTGAGCTTCCGGTTATTGCTGAGGACTCGGGCCTTGAGGTTGAGGCTTTAAACGGACTTCCCGGTGTTTTCTCTTCAAGGTTTGCAGGCGAGAACGCTACGGACGAAGAGAACAACTTAAAGCTAATAGAGGAGCTGAAAAAGAGGAACTTAACCTCTTCACCTGCAAGGTATGTTTCTTTTTTCTTCTTTTCTTTCCCAAAAGGGTTTGGCCTCTGGAGCGAAGGAGAGGTAAAGGGTAAGGTAATAGTTGAGCCTAAAGGGGAAGGAGGCTTTGGATACGACCCCCTCTTTATACCTGAAGGGTACGGGAAAACTATGGCAGAGCTCCCTTTAAAAGAGAAAAACAGGATTTCTCACAGGGGAAGGGCGATTAAGAAGCTTATAGAGCTCTTAAAGAAGGTAAATTGGTAAAATCTTTGGGGCACTCCCTCCCGTTGGAGGGTTAGGCAAACGCTTCTTGTTGTTATAATAATCTTACAGTTTTTAGACGGGATTTTAAGGGGAATGTAAATGAAAAAACACTTCACTCCGGCAGAAATAAGAAACAAAGAGTTTAGTAAAAAGCTGTGGGGATATAATCCTGAAGAAGTTGAGAGCTTCCTCATAGAGGTTGCAAGCTCTTACGGGGAGCTCTTAAAAGAGATAGAGCGTTTAAGAGTTAAAACTCCAGAGTATAAAGCTAAAGAAATTATAGAGAAAACGAAAAGAGAGATAGAAAAGATAATTGAAAAGAAAAAAGAGGAAATTAAACAGATAGAAAAGAGGAAAGAGGAAGTTGAATTTGAGATAGAGAAGTTAAGGCTTGCGCAAAAGAGCATTTATGATAAGCTTAAAGTTGCAATAATAGAAATGACCAGGATTTTAGAGGAGCTGAGAAGGGATGCTCTTGGTAAAGAAGAAAGAAGGGGGAGTGGAAATAGAGGTGAAAGTTCAACCCAAGTCTTCAAGGAACAAGATAGAGAAGGTGGAAGAGGGGAGACTGAAGGTGAAAGTGACGGTTCCGCCGGAGGGGGGGAAAGCCAATAGGGCCGTAGTGGAACTCTTAGCTAAAGCTTTAAGAATTCCTAAAAGTTCTATATCCGTTGTTTCCGGTCAGAGCTCCAGGATAAAAAGAATTTACCTTGAAGAAGTAGATGTTGCAACTTTGCAAAAGAAATTGGGGGTTGAGGTCTCTTTAAAGTCTTGACACTCAAAATTTAAAATTGTATTTTCAAGCTTAGGCTTTGAAATAACTAACCTAAACCACTTTTAAGGAGGGAGCGGCATGACAAAGAGTGAACTCGTTGCCGCATTAGCAGAAAAGGCAGGAGTAAGGAAAAAAGACGCAGAAGCCTGCCTAAACGCCTTTATTTCAGTTGTTACCGAAACCCTCAAGGAAGGGGGAAAGGTAGAAATTAGGGGCTTTGGAAGCTTCCTTATGAAGGAAAGAGCCCCAAGGGTTGCAAGGAACCCCAAAACTGGCGAGAAGGTAGAAGTTCCCGCTAAACTCGTTCCTGCCTTTAAACCTGGTAAAGACCTAAAAGAAGCTACCGAGAAAGTTGTTAAGAAGAGGAAAAAGAAGTAATTTCTAGGGGGGAGCTCTCCCCCCTTTTAATTAACGAGTTTAAATATCCTGTTAAACCTCGGTAAGTGTTTCCTTCCGTCCCAAGAGAAGAAAATTATCCTTGCAATTCCTACTATCTTACTTCTGTCTACAAATCCCCAATACCTGCTGTCGTAGCTGTTATTTCTGTTGTCTCCCATCATAAAGTACTTACCTTTCGGAACGACGAAAACCTGAGTGTTGTCCCCTTCAGTTCCGGTCTTTAAAATCATGTGCTTCTTTATACTCCCGTCTCTCCTGGGGAGAAATTCGTAGTAAATCTTCCCCGTATATCTTTGGTTGTTTTCGTAATAGGTAAAGTTCCCGTCCCCCTGGTATTTACAGGGTTTACCGTTTATGTAAACTTTTCCGTCTATTACTTGGATTCTGTCTCCGGGAACGCCAACTATCCTTTTAATGTAGTAAACGCTCTCGTTTAAGGGAAAGTGAAACACCACAACGTCTCCCCTTTCTGGAGCTCTAAAGTGGTAGGTTATCTTATCAACGAGTATAAAGTCTCCTATTAAGAGGGTTGGAATCATTGAACCTGATGGTATGTGGAAAGACTGAACTATAAAAGTCCTTATAAACAGTGCTAAAATCAAGGCAACTGCCAGCGATTTTAAGTTTTCGTACATCTTGTTCAACATTTAACCTCCCTTTCAGTGTCGGGAATCAAATTTTAAACCAAGTTTACGAAAACCTAAAGCTTACAACTTCTTCAATCGTATAATTTAGATTATTATAATTCTCTTAATCAAGGTTCCCGACACTTGACTACCCTTATCAGAATTTGCTAATATTTAATT